>NZ_JBFRFG010000007.1:0-215608 GCF_052114705.1 Terrabacter sp. 2YAF2 | reverse complement strand
TCGGACATCGCAGGCCGCCCCGTCCCGTCGTCGACACAACCCGATCACACGCTGCCGAGCACGACCTCGATTAGCTATGCAGGGACCGACGACGAGGACACCGGCACCCGCTCAGCCCTTGACGCTAAACACCTCACGCTGATGTCCGGACGAACCCACGGCCGCGAAGGAGCACTCACGCCCCACTCACGTCCACCAAGAGTGGATGCCGCGCCCCGCTACGGCGACGGCCGGCCGTGCCTCAAAGCACGTGTTCGCCAAGCGATCCAAGCAAAGACCGGGACCGGGACGAAGAAGAGGATCGCGAATGCGACGTACGCACTTTTGTGCTGCGTAGCCGTCTCATAGATTGCCCAGACTGTTGCGGCGGCGAGGGCCAAGGTCGTGAACAGGCTTAACGCCCAGCGGGCGCGGGGGTAGCTGACGGCGGCTAGACGCTCTTCCATCGGGACCGGCTTACCGGTGGGGTTGCGACGAATCTCCTCGTCTTGAGCTCGACGGTTGCGATGCCACCACGGGCCAACCACGAGGATCAACCCAGCGACTGTGCACATCAAGCCCACAACCGAAAGTGCAGCGGAGGCGGGGCCTATGCTTCGCAGGAACCGGATTCCCAACGGCAACAGCAGCAACCCCCAACCCAACACTTGGTAGGGCCAGCGTCCCCAACGCTGCCAACGAGATCCGTCTCCCATGTTCCCCCCAACGCTTCCGCTCTCAGGCGAGGGTAGCGAGCCATCGGAGGGATCTGCCTTTCAAGCGCGAAGATGATCAACGCCCTGTCATGGACACGATCGGTTTCACCGCCCGCGGCATTTCCGTACGTTCGCGCGGACTCGCGTTCACGCGTGGGGCGAGTGGTGTCCAGGGTGGGCGGGTCATGCCTTCCCGCGTGGCGCTCCCTTCCAGCGGGCTGCGAGGGCGAGGGCATCGCCGAGCCTGCTTTCGCTTCTCGCAGGGCACGCGCCGCCCGTCGGCCCCTGTCGTCAGCGCGAACAGCGCGGGGTCGCAGCCGGGCGAGCTGGCACCAGGCCGATACCGTCTCCGCTGGAGTTGCAGGCGAATCCGGCGGTTCCGCAGCCCGTCGGACATATGCGGATTCGCCCGCCACGGACGACTGCAGACCGGGGTCGCACAGCGCGTGAGTGGCCCGGGGAGAGCGTGAAGGGGGTATGGACAGGAGGCCAGGGGGTCCGTCGTGATTGCCCTCGCTGTGGGCGCGGCCACGGTGGAGTTGGACAACGAATATCGACAACTCAGGTTCGCTGAGCGGGCGCCGTCCACTTCGCACCGCCGGGAAGGAGCGCCATGAGCGCCGCCGTCATAAAGACCCCCATCCGCCAGCTGAGGATCACGGACCGGTGCGACCGGTGCGGTTCGCGGGCCTACGCGCAGACGCGGAGCCCCGAGGGCCTCAAGCTGCTGTGGTGCGGGCACCACTTCAAGCTCCACGAGCCCGCCCTGATCGAGAAGGCTCACGTCGTCGAGGCCGACGAGCGCGAGCTCATCAACCCGATGCCGAGCCCGTCCGCGAACTGAGCCCGGCGACAACCCGTGCCGCAGGGTAGCCCTTTCCGGGGCCTGACCTGCGCGGTCGGGTCTATCGCTCGGATCGCGGCAAATCGGACGTCGAGGAGCGTCGTTTGAGGGTGGTTCAGGGACATCGTCCCGGCTACGACCTGCGGCCGACGACTCTGTGAACTAGAGGCACCTGGCGCCCGGTGCTGGCGTCCACCAGCGCCCTGCCTCCTATCGGGCGTTCGAGACGCACTACGACCAGATCACTGCACGACGGCGCGGCTTCCCCGGCGGGCGGGACGGCACTCAGTGCAACCCGCACTTGGTCGGCCGATTCCGAGATGCGTGAGCCGTAGGGCTGTCGTCGGCATCCCTCGGCCGACAAGGTGATCGTTGTCGCCTCGGTCCCCGAAGCGACTCCTTCATGGAATGTCACCGGAGTGACAGATGCCGGCGTCGCGCAGGTTGTCACGGCATACAGAAGGAACAGGAGGGCGACTCCGCGCCTCAGCCGGCACAGCGGATGTGACGTCACGACCCTCCCACACTTGGAGGCAGCGAAAGGTTGCGCGGACATGCGGGCTGAACTGAGCGCAAGCCGTGCGACTTGCGGCATGTGCGTGCGATCCGATTCAGCGCCTGATGCCCTCACTGAGGAGGAGCAGTCGGCCCGTATCCTCCATTCACATCCTTGGACGGCGGCGTCGGGTCGCTTCGCTCCCAGACCTCCCGAGCACCGGCCAAAGGCTTCCAGAGCAGCTCCGGGCGGCTGGCCAGTGGAAAGAGGTCCTGTCGGACTTTCCGGTAGGCCGCCCGCCGGGCTGCCGAGACGTCCGAGGCGTCAGACGTCTCGCGTGGAGTCGTCGCGGCCATCTGCTTTGCCTGCCCGCTTTGGGGCTGGCCATGCGTGATGAGCAGGTAGAGAGTCCAGGGCGTCGTGAGGACGAGGCAGCCCACGGCCAGGGCGACCCAGCCGGAGTCGAAGACCCGGTTTGCGAGCCAGGCCGCCGCGGCGACGACGACCACGAACGCCACACGCACGATCCATGCGATGGCCCATCGGCGCCGGGCGGAGCTCGGCTGTCCTTGTCCCGGCATGACGTCTCCTGAGTGCGATCGGCTACCTTCAGTCTGCCGTTTCCCCGGGCCTGCTGGGGTTTGTGGGCCCCTGGTGAGCCGAGGCGCTCTCGCTGTCGACGCGGCAGCGAACTGCACTCGAAGGCCGCGGGGGATCGCACGGGCCCTTAGCTTGCGTTGAGCCGGACGGGCGAGGCAGGCGCCCCCTCACCGGACGAGGCGCCGCCACCGACAGGGTCGGGTGTTCGTCTGCAGCGCAGCATTTCCTGACATTGCGGAGAAGACTGTGCAACTGTTTAGCGTCAATACTGATCAGCGATCTTGGAGCCCGCCAGGGAGTGCCCGTGTCAGCCAGCAATCTCTCGCCTCGCTGATGGCGTCTCGTGCTGGGGCTGCGGATCTTGCTTACCGCGGGGCTGGTAGTCATCACGCTGGTGGCGGCGGTGCGATTCAGCCCCTGGATGCTGTTGGCTTTCGGTCCCGGCATTGCCATCAACCTCTGGTACATCTTCGTGTTGATTCGGTATGGACCGAGCGGTCCTCCCAAGAGGTTGATCTAACCCGTTCGGCAGTTCACGCAGAGCCACGGCGTTGACCAGGCGCCCGGTAGTGGGAGAGGCAGCGCCCAGCCGCCCCGAAGGCGCTAGTGCATGGCGCATTGCAAAACGTCCTCACATCGGCATGTCCGGACGTATGGACACCACTGACGAAGACTGGGTCCACGACCACGACCCGATCCCCTTTAGGGGTCGGTCGTGGTCGCGGTCGTCACGGATGCCCCCTGGACAAGGGCGTGACGTTGCGTACGAGGCGACCCGATCCTGCGCTGCCCGCGCCCGACGGCATTGGACTTGGGGGCGGGACGGCTGCCTCAGCCTGCCGCCTGTCGACACACCCCCAGGCATCTGGGCACTCATGTCCTCTGATGGTCGACAGTCGAAGGGCCTATGCGGTCTCACATCTCACAGCTGTCGCCAGATCGAGCCGCTCGTCACCCCAGTTGGGCACGCCGAAGAACTGCGCCTCAACGCAAAAAAAAGGCCGCCTGGCCGGCCCCGCCCGTCCGGAGGACGAGTGGAGCCGGCCAGAGACGGTCATGGGCTCGGTGGGTCTGGATTGGACTGCCCCAGGGCTCGGTACACGGACGCTCGACTCACGCCGACCACGCGTGCAATGGCAGCGACGTCGTGCTCCCGGCTCTCGTACATGCTCCGGGCAACGTTCAACTTCTCCGGCGTCCACACCGTTGGTCGGCCGCCGTTGCGTCCACGAGCGCGGGCTGCTGCAAGGCCGGCCATGGTCCGTTCGCGGATCAGGTCACGCTCGAACTCTGCCAAGGCGCCGAAGACGTGGAAGATGAGCTTCCCACCGGGGGTCGAGGTGTCGATGCTCTCGGTGACGCTGCGGAAGGCGACGCCGCGGCCCTCGAGCATCTGGACCGTGTCGATGAGGTGCCGCAGGCTGCGGCCAAGCCGGTCGAGCCTCCACACCACCACGGTGTCTCCGGGGCGGAGCTGGTCGAGCATCGCGTCGAGGGCCGGTCGATGTTCGAGCTTCCCCGACGCCTGGTCGGTGAAGATGCGTTGGCAACCAGCGGCCTCGAGCGCGTCCCGTTGCAGGGCTGCATCCTGCTCGAGCGTCGAGACGCGGGCGTACCCGACGAGGTAGCCGGCGTTGGGTGTCTCACTTCTCATGGTTGAGCCTCCTTCTGAGACGTTGAATCTGGAGATGGGTTGTGGGGCAGCAGAACGCCCCGCCACCAGGGCTGGTGGCGGGGCGTCTCAGAACCGCTCGTTTGTGCGCTCCATTCTTGCTGCGACCAAGAGTTTGGAGCCCTTCGACCAGCAGTCCGGTGTTCGAGCCATAGTCCTGCCGCGACGGGAATTAGGTCGCTCGGTCGAAGAGCGTGGGCTGCCGAAGCAACCGCGAGGAGGCGGTGGAGTGGAGCGCACGCCAAACGGACTCGTGCTGCAGCACACGTGCAGGCATAACTAGAGGGCGCCGCGGTGGCTAGTACTGCGGCAGCTCGGCACGGGTGGCTGAATCTGCATGGTGGCCGTCACATCGGACGATTTCGGTTGCATCCGCAGTTGGACTTATGTCCTCGCCTTGAATCCAGCCGAGTGGAGTGCGAATCCAGAGGGCACCTGACTGGTCCTCGGTCTGACACAGGGCGCGAAGAAGACTGCCGGCCGGGGCGCGGTAAGCGACCCTTGAGGTGGTTGTGATGCGGTTGAAGGTGTTCGCGCTTTTCATGGGAGAAATCGCAAGGTACGACAATTCATACCCCGTCACATAGTCCGGTAGGGATATCCCGGTCATCAATACTTTGTTTTGGTCTGTCAAGCCAAGGCTTACCGTGACTTGATACTCAACCACTTGACCTCGCGACGCCTCATTGGATTTGCCGGGAAAGGTGCGGTAGTGGACGATGTATGTATTGTGATTAGCACCAGGCCGGATAGGTCCTAGGCGCTCAGCCCAGAGAATATTGGTCCAGTCCCTGAGAAACGTTTCCTTTCCAATTTCATCCTGCACTGGCTTGTCCAGCATCTTCCAGGCTTCGTCGGGCCGCGCCGCTCCAGCTCGACCCAGGAACGTATCTATGAAGTCCTTCGCCTCAACGTCAGGGATGCGCAGATCACTTGCCGCGCAAATTGGTGGCGTAGCCACCATTGAACCGTAGAGCGGGGCGTTGGAGCACGCCGCATGGCGCAGGTCCCCGCCCCACCAAGCAGTCCCGAAGCCAGCGACAACTGCCGCGGCGATCCACACCGGGTGATCCTTGATGCTCACGGCCGCCCCTGTTCTTGACGGAGTCCAAGTCTTCTGCCGGTCGAAGGCATGTCCAGGAATTCGAGGCTAGTACCAGTCGAGCAGGAGAATGTGCTTGTTTCGCCTACTTGGGGTGCGGAAGCGAGGCGTACGCCTGCAATTTGGGTTCAATGCCCTTTTCATCTGGCTGAGTCCCATCGTCACGATCTCTTTCCAACGAGCGAGATAAACTCGGGCAATCCGCTGATTCTGGATGATTCCGATCAGGGGCACGGGAGCGCGTCGTCTGGATGGTGGTCTACCTTGCTGGACACCGCGAGGCTGGCCTGGGTGCCGTTCACAGCGGCTCGTCCTCGAGGTCGTAGCTGCTGCCGTAGTCGGGGCGGAAGGACCAACGGCGAGATGGGGCTCCGTTGTTGGGGCTCGAGGGCCGGGACAGGACGGCGACGACGCCTTCGACGGCCTTGACGCACACGAGGACGACGTCGGCGAGGTCACGGACCGCGCGTAGGCCCGCCGTCGCCGTCTCGGGCTCGTGCTCTCGGAGCTTGGCGTAGGCCACGACGGTGAGGGCCGCTGCGGCGGCCACGGACATGACGATGATCATGGGTTCTCCTCTGAGACAGGGCAGGAGGCCCGCCGAGGAACCGGCGAGCCTCCTGCAGTGGTGCGGATAGTCAGTGCCGGGCGCGGGTGCGCCGAGCGTGGGACTGGGCTTGCTGCGCGGCGCGCCGCTCGGCCCGGTTGCGGGGCTCGAACCCTTCAGCCCACACCTCGTGTCCGTCCGGCTCGGCCGGCGGCCACCCTTCGTCGCCCATGTTCGTCGAAGGCTCAGTGGCGAACGGCGTGGAGCGCTGTGCTGGCTGTGACGATGAACGCGCCGATGATGTTGAAGCAGTGCGGAGTCCGGCGACGAGGTCGACGAGCACGCTCGGAGCGAGGACCAGCGGCAGCAGGAGCAGCTGGACGCCCCAGCGCAGCCACGAGCCGCCGACGAGCCCGCCCAGGAGGCGGTGCAAGACGGTGGACTGGCTGACCGGCCGGACCAGAACTGCCAGGGACGTGACCGCCCGGCCTACGGCCTGCGAGACTCGGTGGGCGGCGACTGCGACGAACAGGCGCCGTACGGCGGTGCCGGCGTTGGCGAGTCCCGTCGCGATGCGGGAGCCGGTCGGTCCGCACATGCCGAGCAGCGAGCGTGTCTGCTGCCACAGCGCCTTCGCGCCGGCGGCGATCTTTGAGCCGAAGAAACGTCCGACCCGGACTGTCCCCCTCCAGACGGCGGGGATGCTGAAGATCGCGGCGGCGGCCGTGACGGGCCCGACGGACCTGATCAGGTCACCGAGGCTGGTCAGCCGCGCGCCGAGGCGTTGCAGCGCGGGGTTGCCGCCGAGCGCGGACAGGACGGTGCGGGCCTGTCGCAGAACCCAGCCGGCCGCGCCGCGAGGCAGGGCGAGGATGGTGTCGAGGGCGCGTCTGGCGGCTTGTCGGAGGCGGAGCAGGAGCGCGAACCGTTGTTGCTGTGGCGGGGCGGGGACGGCGTAGAGCCGCCCGTCGATGGGTGTGGCGGTGGACACGGTGGATCTCCTTCTGGTTGAAGCCCGGCAGCGTGGGTGCGTCCGGGCATGAGAAAGGCCCGCCGCGTCGTGCGGCAGGCCTCGGTTTCCGAGTGGTGTTGTGGGTCAGGGGCGTTCGGGGCGGATGCCCTCGTCGAGCATCAGCCGGAGCAACTGGGCCAGCCGGTAGTCCCGGTCGCACCGCAGTGCCCGGTCGAGGGCCACCCGGGCGAGGGCTCCGTCGCCGTGCCACCACGAGTAGGTACCGGTCAGGGTCAGCACGGGCGCGGCGTGCTCGTCGGTCGCGTGCTGGCACAGGCCGATGAGGCGGGACTTGATCGCGCCGGTCGTCAGGTCCACGTCCTGGGTATCTTCGGCTGTGCGAACGGCCTTGCGGCACTGCAGGACCAGCGCCTGGGTGTCCTGAGGCAGGATCTCGAGCTTAAGGCCGTTAGGGATTAGCACTGCCGCGATCCCATCTCGGGTCGGCACGTCCTGCAGGGACTGCAGCGCGACCGCGGCGTCCGCGATGCGCAGCGCGCCGGTCGGCCGCGTGAGGACCCGACTCCAGACCTCGGCGAGTCGGTGGCTTCGGCTGCCCGTCAGCAACGTTGGTGCCGTTCGCTCGTGCCTGAGCAGCTCGTTGACGTCGGCAGCGGCCGGGGCGGGCTTGAGCTGCTCCGCGAGGGCACGCCGGTCGGCCAGTGGAGCGCTACCCACCCCGACGAACTCGGCGAGCACGGATGACGCCTCTGCTGGCGGCGGCACCGCGGTGCCTTGTGGCGGACAGCACGAGGGGTCGGTGCAGTCGAGCGAGCGCCAACGTCCGTCGTGGACGATGATCCGGTCACGCACTGACACGTCCTGGGCGCGAAGTCGCTCGCCGAGTGCCTCAATGAGGGGCCGGGAGTCGCCGGCCGTGTTCTCGTAACCAACAAGGAGGGCGGCTGCAGCCTTCTCCTTGAGGACGTGACGCTGTAGCGCCAGTGCCACCTCGTCGACGCGGTTGGGGTCCGGCAGGTCCATGCGCTGGGTCAGGTCGATCTTGTTGTCCTTCAGTGCCAGAACGACGATGGACTGGCGGGGCTCGAAACCGAGCAAGTGTGGGATGACGGCGAGCAGCTCGGCGGGACTGCGTAGCTTGATGGGTGGTGCGGTCATGGTCTTCCTTTCGGTGAGGCCCGGCGGATTCCGGGCACGCGAAAGGGCCCGCCACCGATGTGACGGGCCCTTCGCGAACTCTGTGCGAGGGGGTTTCTCCAGTCCGCTGGTGGTGGACGTGGTTATCCCGATGCCTCGTGGTACTCATTTTACCATCCAATTCCGTTGCCGCACATGGTGATTCGACCATGCCGGTAGCGGCGGGGAAACAGCGGTGGAGCGGCCGACGACTCTACGGAAGGTGCATGAGCAGACTCCAGCAGCGGTGGCAGCAGTGGCGACGGACATGGTCGGCCTGGTCTGCTCGAGCAGAAGCCGCCTCGGTCGCGATGGCCGAGGAACACCGCGAGTCCGAAGCAAGGATGGTTGACGCCTGGCGCAGGCGAGCTCGCGTGGGCAACAGCCCTAGGCCGAGCACCTTCGACGGCACGTAGGCCGCTGGGATCTGTATCAGTCGAGTCAGGGCCGCGGAATGGGACCTGTGCTCGAGTCTCCGTTGAAAGGGGCCGTCGCCGCCTCTGGCACCGGCCGTCTCAGGGGGAGTTCCATCGGGGAGATGGCCCTCAACCCGGATGTGCAAGTCCTTCGCGATGAGTACCTGCTGCCCTACGTCGGCGGCGCACGGCAGCTCTACACGTACTACCTCGGCCGGTACCTCGACTGGTGCGACGTTCAGGCGTACGAGCCGCTGACCGTCACACGGGCGGACATTGAGCGATACGTCCACCACCTCCAGTTGGACAGTGGCACGATGACCAACTGTGAGCAGGGGAAATGCCAGCGCGAGGCGCCGCATCCACCGTTCCGTCGTGACCTTGACCGCGGCCGCAGTGCTCACCGTGACCGGGTGCAGCAGTTCCCCGACAGCCGAGCGCCCCCAGCAGAGTCCGGTGAGGCCCAGAACGACGGTGTCCACCGCACTTGCCCCATCGGCCACCCCGGGGTCTGTCACCAGCGGGCGCACCACGGTGGCCTTGGTGGGTGACGCCACCCACCGGGCGACCGTCACGGCCGAGCCCCTGGTCGGCACGCCCAAGACGGAAGCGGTCGCGCTCGCAGCCCAGCTCCCGGTCGCAGTCGGCCAGCCCATCGAGATCACCAGCAGCGGACCCGTAGGCCCCGCCGGCGTCACCATCACCCGCAGGTACAACCACCCGCTGCCCGCCGGCGCAGCAGCCACACTCGCGTACTTCGATCCGACCTGGCAGACCTGGGTCGCTGTCCCCAGCACCCTGTCCCCCGACCGCACCAGCGTGTCAGCCACGGTGCACCACCTGTCCCTGTGGGACGACTTCGTCTCCGGCACCACGCAGGTGGTGACGAACGCAGCAACCTCGGCCGCCGACTGGGCGTACTACCAGGTCGGGAAGGTGTTCGACACGCGTGTGGACGCGCCGACCTGCACCAGCCCCCGGCCCACCTGGGTCAAGGACGTCATCACCATCCAAGCGAACCGGAACAACCCCATCCTGTTCTGCACCGGCCAGGACCCCAAGGACGCGACCACCGTCGTGGTCAAGGCGCGAGTCAACCGGGGCTTCGGCTTCACCTGGACAAGCCCCACCACGTCCGTGTGGACGTGGAACAGCGGCAACGACCCTTCCGCCCGTCAGGACATCCTGAACGCCCTCAGCGGGCTCGACGCCATCTTCGCCGCGTCCGGGCGAGCCGTCGTGGCTGGAAACCAGTTCGTGAACGCGGGCGAGGAGATCGACGTCGGCTTCAGTGAGACCCAAGGCCGGTCTGCCGGGACGAACCCTGTCCTCGAGCTCACCCCGCAGGACACCCTCGGGTTCCTGACCGGCACTCTCGGATCCCTGGTCGGCACCGACCTGATGACCAAGGCCGAGGGACCCGTCGTCGCCGCGATCGTGCTCGCGAAGTGCGCAGTCGACCTACGCGGTGCCAAGACTGCAGGCGGCGCCGCGAAGGCCGCCATCAGCTGCCTTTCGACCGTGGATGAAGGCGTCGCCCGCCAGCTGGGGCTCTACCTGCTCAAGCGAGGGAGGGCCAACCCCGGTCAGCTCGCCGGCAAGATCGTGGGCCGTGCCACCATGGTCTTGGCCGTGACTGGGCCGCTATTCGACGGCCTCAACTACTGGGCTGAGCGCACCGGGTCACGGTACGCGCGCACCGTAACCTTGGTCCCCACCACGCAGGTGGCGACCCCTGTCCCGGTGCAGGAGTACGGGCGGCACGACTTCAACCTCAAACTGCGCAAGGACGGCACCGCCACCATCCTGAATTGGGGCTGCAGCGGATGGTTGCCGAACGACTCCTGCTCCCAGATGGCCGACGGGACCTGGGCGGTGGTCGGGTCCAAGCTGCGCGTCACCGTCACCCGCGCGTACTACGTCCCCAACGACGGCAGCGGCGCCCAATCCCCGATCCCAGACAGCTACTGGAAGCAGACCTCTCCCCGCGTCTGGGGCAACGTCGGCGACTACCTCGACCTGTGGAGGAACTCCGTGCCTGGCACGGTCATGGTTGGCGGTGGATACAAGGGCGAGTCGACGTACAGCAGCATCCCGCCCATCGAGCTGTGCGACACGACTCCGAAGGGGGTGGCGGCTAGTTACTCCGGGATCTGCGGCGCTTGACCCAACGCACCTCCCTGCAACACCCACACGCACTGGCCGACCACCATCCCTATTAGTGGTCAAGTTTGGAGCATGTCCTCGCCGACGAGTCGAACACCAGTTCTAGAATGCGCCACACTGTTGCCATGGCTGGCGGATCAGGACGGGGGCACGAGCACCCCATCCCGCCCGTCCCACCGAGCCGACGGCACTGCTGGGTCCGCGGCGGCCCCGACGCTCCTGGCCCCCACCCCGGCATCGTCGTCGAGTGGCAGCAGCGCGACGGTGCGTGGTTCGCGCTGGTCGCCTACCTGATCGAGCCCGACCGCGTCCTTGTGCAGCAGTGGCTGTCGGCAGGGCTGCTGACGAGAGTTGGCTGACGCCAAGGACTCGAAGGACCATCGCGGTTCACCGGCCGAGGGTCGCTTCCTGAGGGTGATGCCAACTGGTCCTTTCGGGTCCTTCGCTAGACCGGAGACCCGGTCGAGGAGTGGCGCACAACGAGTTCGGTCGGGAGCACCGAGTGGATCGGCGGCCGCCCCGGACGGGCGAGTGCCTCGACGAATCTGCGGGCGGCGTGCGCGCCGAGGTCCTCGAGGGGCTGGACCACCGTGGTGAGGCCGAAGAACTGGGCCATGTCGTGGCCGTCGAAGCCAACCAGTGCGAGGTCCTGCCCCGGCTCGAGCCCGGCTTCCCGCAGGGCGCTGATGGCACCGAAGGCCATCTCGTCCGACATCGCGAAGACGGCCGTTGGCGGTTCCGGTGCCTTGAGGAGGCGCCGCATCGCCTCGGCCCCGCCGCTGACCGTGAAGTGACCGGCCTCCTCAAGGGTGCGATCGACGGTCAGTCCAGCCTCCTCCAACGCTGCCACGAACCCGAGGTACCGCGGACGCTCGAGGACGAGCGGGTCACGGTTCTCCCGGCCGTAGATCAGGCCGATGCGCTGGTGGCCCAGCCCGATGAGGTGCTCGGTGGCGGTCCGGGCGCCGGCGGTGTCGTCGATCATGACGCTTGACGCCCCCTCGGCGGAGCTGCCGATCAGGCTCACAGGCACGTCGAGCTCGAAGAGGCCACGCAAATCGGGGCTCTCGGCCGCGACCGACATGACGATGAAGCCGTCGACCCGCTTCCGGAGGCGCTGGATGGGCGGCGCGGGGTGGGGGTCGCTCGGGTCGCCGAGGCAGTAGAGGACGACATCGAGGTCCGAGGCGCGCAGCTCGCGCTCGATGCCGCTCAGCATTCGGGCAAAGGACCACCGGGAGATGTACGGCGTGATGATGCCGACGCTGTTCATTCGCCCGGTGGTCAGCGCTGCCGCGGCCGGAGACCCCACGTAGTGGAGCGTCTCGGCCGTGCGCAGGACGTGCTCGCGCGTCGCGGGGTCCACCGTGTCGAACCCCCGCAGCGCCCGGGACACCGTCGCGGTGGACACGCCGGCCGCCTTCGCGACGTCTTTTACGGTCACGCCCATGGGCACTTCCTCCCCTCAGGGCAGACGGAGCGCGGGGTTGAGCTCGTGGTGGGGCCGGCTTGGCCCCCTGCTCGGATCATAGGTTTCCTCACGGGCGGACGGGCCCCGTCAGCGCTGCGGCAGGTCACGGGTGCGCTGCTCGACGCCGTCGGCACCGTACGGCCACGGCGCGGCGTCTGGCGCGGAGACCGCGGTGAGGTGCTCCATCTCCTCGGCGCTGAGGGTCAGCTCCGCCGCGCCAAGGTTCTCCAGCAGCTGCGGCACGGAGCGGGCGCCAAGGAGCACGCTGGAGACGCCGGGTCGCTGGGCGACCCAGGCGAGGGCGACCTGCGCCATCGTCGCCCCTCGGTCGGCAGCCACCTTGGCCGCGGCTTCGAGGACCTGCCAGGTCCGGGGGTTGGCGGCACGGCGGTCGTAGGCCTCCAGCCCGCGGCCCGGGTCCTCACCGAGGCGGGTGGCGCCCACCGGTCGGTGGTCCTGGGTGTACTTGCCGGTCAGCCAGCCCCCGCCCAGCGGCGACCAGCACAGCAGGCCGAGACCGTTGTGCGCGGCGGCCGGTGCGATCTCCCACTCGATCTCGCGCACTAGCAGGCTGTAGCTGGGCTGGAGCGCGACCGGTGCCGCGAGCCCACGGGCCTGTGCGAGGTCAGCGGCCTTCTGGACCTGCCAGCCCAGGTAGTTCGACAGGCCCGGGTAGCTGATCAGGCCGGCCCGGACGGCGTCGTCGAGAAAGCCCAGGGTCTCCTCGAGCGGAGTCAGCGGGTCCCAGGAGTGCACCATGTACATGTCGACGTGGCCGCGGCCCAGCCGGCGCAGTGACGCCTCCAGAGCGCGCCGCAGGTGACGCCGGCTGGTGCCCTCGGCGCCGAACACGGAGGTCGCCGGGAAACGACCCTTGGTGACAATGACCATCCGATCGACGACGTCTGCGGGACGCTGTGCCAGCCATCTCCCGACGATCGTCTCGGCCGCGCCGGCACCGTATACGTCGGCGCAGTCCAGCAGCGTGCCGCCCGCCTCGACGAAGGCGTCGAGTTGGGCGAAGGAGGTCTCCTCGTCCGTCTCGCTGCCGAAAGTCATCGTGCCGAGCGCGTAGGCCGAGACGGCGCAGCCGCTGCGGCCGAGGAGGCGGTAGTCCATGGAAGGGGCTCCTGATCTGGGTGGTCAGCTGTGGTGGGTCAGCTGCGGTGGGTCAAACGGGGCGTCGGTCAGTTCGGGCTGACGCGGAAGCGGTCGGCCAGCGCGTCGAAGAGGGCGTCGTAGCGGGCGTCAACCCCCCGGCGCGAGGGGTCGGCGTCGTGCCAGGCGACGATCTCGCGAGCGCCGTGGCTGAACGGGATTCGGGCGCGCCACTCGGGGACGATCGTGCGCAGCTTGCTGTTGTCGAAGACCATGGAGTTGGCCTTGTCGCCCAGTAGGGCGGCGCCGAGTTCGGCGTCCGCGGCGGCGATCGCGTCGGACGGCACGTGCACCAGGCGCGGCTCGACGCCCGCGGCGTGGGCCACGGTCGTGTAGATCTGGTTCCACGTCGGCGTCTCGTCGGACGTGATGTGGAACGCCTCGCCGATGGCCGCCTGGCGGCCCAGCAGGCCGGTGAACGCGCGGGCGAAGTCCTCGTGGTGGGTGATGGTCCACAACGAGGTGCCGTCGCCGGGCACGATGACCTCACGGCCCTGGCGCATGCGCTCGACCACGGTCCAGCCGCCGTCGAAAGGGGCCATCGTCGGGTCGTAGGTGTGCGAGGGCCGCACGATCGTCACCGGGAACCCGCTCGCGCGGTAGGCGGCGACGAGGAGGTCCTCGCAGGCGATCTTGTTGCGCGAGTACTCCCAGTAGGGGTTGCGCAGCGGCGTCGACTCCGTCACCGGAAGGTGGGTGGGCGGCGTCTGGTATGCCGACGCGGAGCTGATGAAGACGTACTGCCCCGTGCGTCCGTCGAAGAGGTCCAGGTCCTGTTGGATGTGCTCCGGCGTGAACCCCAGGAAGTTCACGACGACGTCGAAGGTGGTGTCGCCGAGGGCCTCCCGCACCATGGCCGGGTCGCGCACGTCGGCAGTGTGGACGGTGACCTCGGCGGGCAGCGGCCGCCGCCCGTTGCCGGTGCTAACGCCGCGGTTGAGGACGCTCACCTCCATCCCGGCGGAGACCGCCTCGTGGACGCAGGAGGTACTGATGATGCCGGTGCCCCCGATGAAGAGGACTCGCTGCGTGTTCATGGTGCTCCGCTCGCTGGTGTGTTGGTGCTCGGGGCCGTCGAGTGGGTCCCCACCCACTGCCCCGGACGTCGGGGGGTATGCCGCGTGCTCGCGGCATACTCGTGGCTACTTGGCGCTGCCGGACGTGAGGCCGCTGATGATGCGCCGCTGAAACAGCAGCACGAGGATCACCAACGGCACTGTGACGACGACGCCGGCCGCCATCTGCGTCCCGAAGGGCTGGTCGAACTGCGAGTCGCCCGTGAACTTGGCGATGGCCACGGTGACCGGTTGCGCATCGGGGGTCTGGGTCATCGCGCTGGCGATCATGAACTCGTTCCAGGCCGATATGAAGACGAGGATGGCCGTGGTGAAGACGCCTGGGACGGCCAGCGGCAGCAGCACCTTCCGGAACGCCTGGATTGGGGTGCAGCCGTCGATGCGCGCGGCCTCCTCGAGCTCCCACGGCATGGCGACGAAGAAGCCGGTGAGGATCCACACCCCGAGCGGCAGGGTGAAACTGATGTCGGGGACCACCATCGCTTGGTAGGTGTTGATCCAGCCTAGGTCGGCGAACAGCTGGAACAGTGGGCTCAGGATGGCCACGCCGGGGAACATCGACGTCGCGAGGAACAGGCCCAGCACGACGTTCTTGAACCGGAACCGCAGCCGCGCCAGGGCATAGGACGCCATGACCCCGATCAGCAGGGACACCACTGTGGCCGTCCCCGCGACCACCAAGCTGTTGCGCAGTGCAAGGCCGAAGTTGTTCTCGTCCCCGAAGACCGCTGCGTAGTTGACCCATGACGGGTCCTTCGGCACCAGTCGGTTGTCGAAGATGGCGGCCGGCGCCTTCAAGCTCGAGACCAGCATCCAGTAGAAGGGCGCCAAGCAGAAGAAGGCGATGATTGCCATTCCGACCCAGAACCGCAGGGACTGGCCCAGTGGGCGCCGGGCTCGGCCCGACCTGCCCTTCGCGCCCTTTGGCGCCCCGCGGCCGCGAACCTCACCGCCGGCCGGCTGGTCCGTGGAGCCCTCCAGCTTCCCTGCAGATGTCGGGAGTGCGACGCTCACCTCAGGCCTCCTTGTCCGAGCCGGTCACGTTGGCGCCGAGCAGCCGTACGAAAAGGTATGCAGCGGCGAAGATCATGAGGAAGGTCAACGTCGACAGCGCTCCCCCGTAGCCGGCCTCGAGGTTCCCGAGGCTGGCCCGAACGACCAGGATCGACAGGGTGGTGGTGTCGTTGGCGCCGCCCGTGAAGATCGCCGGCAGGTCGTACATCCGCAGGGCGTCGAGCATCCGGAAGAGGATGGCCACGAGGAGTGAGGGGCGCACCAGCGGCAGGGTGATGTACATGAACCGCTTGACTGGTCCGGCACCGTCCATGGCGGCGGCCTCATACACCTCGTCGGGGATGATCTGCAGCCCGGCAAGGATGAGCAGCGCCACGAACGGTGCGGTCTTCCAGGTGTCCGCGAAGACGATGGCGAGCTTGGAGGGCCACTCACTGCCCGTCCAGGTGACCGAGGTGCCGAACAGGTGGTTGATGATGCCGCGCGGGTCGAACGCCCAGCGCCACAGCACCGCGGCCACCGCCGTCGGGATGGCCCACGGCACCAGCACGCTGGCGCGCATGAGGCCGCGTGCACGGAACGCTTGGTTCATGAAAAGCGCCATCGCCATGCCGATGACCGTCTCGAGGACGACCGTCGTGATGGTGAAGAACCAGGTGACTTTGAAGGACGCCCAGAACTCCGTGCTGTCCGGGCCCCACAGCGCGCGGGCGTAGTTGTCGATGCCGACGAAGGCTGGGGTCTCGCCGATGGTGTCCCCGAAGAAGGAACGCCCGATGCCTTGCAGGACCGGGTAGGCGATCACGATGCCCAGGACAACCAGTGACGGCACGACGAGCCAGAAGGCGAGCCGCCCGTCACCGGTGCGCCCGGGCCGCCGTCCGCGGCCCGGCTCCTCGGGTGAGGAGCCGGCACGGGAGCGGCTGCGGAGTGACAGGACAGTGGACAAGCGACTCGCCTCCGGTGGCGTTGTAGTGCGGTGCTGGTGCCGTGCTGGTGCCGTGTTGGTCAGCCGACCGCGCGGCCGAGCTCGTCGGCCATCGCGGTGATGGCCTGATCGACGGTGGCCTGGCCTTGAAGCGCGGTATACACGTTCTTCTGAATCGCCAGGCTGACCGCGTTGTAGTTCGGCGTCGCCGGTCGCGGCTCCGCCTTGAGGATCGACTGCTTGAGGATCGGCAGGTACGGCGCCGACTTCACGAGTTCCGGGTCGTCGTAGAGCGCAGTGCGCACCGACGCCTGGTTCATGTCCTTGACGACCGAGCGCTGGCTCTCCTCCGATTGCATGAAGGCGATCCAGTCCTTAGCGGTCTGCTTGTGCTTCGAGAACTTCGACACGACTAGGTCGATGCCGCCGAGCGACGACGTGCCGGGACCGGTGGCCCCGGGCAGGGTCGTCACGGCGAACTTGCCCTTGACGGCCGAGCCGTCCTCGTTGGCCGAGGTGTAGACGTACGGCCAGTTGCGCAGGTACATCAGGCGGCCTTCGACGAAGGCCCGGCGGCTCTCCTCCTCCTTGTAGGTGATGGCCTCCTTGTTGATGTCACCGGCCTTGAAGGCGTCCACGAGGGTCTGGAGCCCGGCCCGCGCCTGAGGCGAGTTCACGGCCACGGACCTGCCGTCCGCGCTGAGGAAGGAGCCACCCGCGGCGTTGATGGCCTCAGCTGCGTTGACAGTCAGGCCCTCGTATTGCGAGAACTGCCCGGCGTAGCAGTCGATGCCCGCCGGCCGGCCCTTGCAGGAGTTGAAGAGCTCCTTCCACGTCTTCGGAGGGGTCTTGACCAGGTCGGAGCGGTAGAACAGCAGGCCACCGTTGGTGATGAACGGGGCGCCGTACATCTTGCCCTTGTACATCGCGGTCTTCACCGCGGCCGGCATGATGTCAGAGCCGCCGTAGACCTTGGGGTCGAGCTCTTCGATCCAGCCGCGCGAGGCGAACTCGGAGGTCCAGACGACGTCGGACCACAGCACGTCGTAGGCGCTGGACTTGGCCTGGAAGTTCTGGACGAAGGACGTGCGCTGCTCGTCGGGCGACGCCGAGAGCTCGAGCATCGTGACCTTCTCGCTCGGATGCGCGGTGTTCCACTTGTTGAGGAGAGCCTGCATCTCCTTGGTGAAGTCCTTGCCGGAGGCGAAGGTGATCGGGCCCCGACCCGAGTCGCTGCTGCCGCTGGCGGCTTCATTGGTGCCGCAGGCGCTCAGGCTCAGGGCGCCGATCGTGAGGACCGCTGCGAGGGCAGCGGAAAACTTGGTGATGGGCATTGGACACTCCATGACTCAGGCACGACGACGGTGTCGACGCGAGAACGCGGGCATGGCGAACCGCCTTGGGCCACAAGGGTCTTGGGAAGGACACGCCACAGGAATGGCCGCACGCAGGTCCAGTGCGAAGCGGTTGCCTGGAGTCTGGGGGCACCGAACGGGCACTGTCAAGTAATCGGTTACATTTGTCCGCGCATTGGTCGGCGGCAAACGACTTCTCAGGCCGCAACCGCCGCGAAGGACGCGAAGGACCGCTGCGGTTGAACAGCCAAGCGGTCACCCACGAGGTGACCCCGAGTCGGTCCTTCGGGTCCTTCGGGGACGGCGTGATCGGGCCCGCGGGCCCACCGAGGGAGTGTCGTCCGGGCCCCAACCTTCTACACGCCCGAAAATGGTTCTCATGAGCGTCCCCGCCGCCATCCCTCTTGTCTCCGGCAAGCACCGCAACCGAGCCCTCGCCACGGCTCGACAGGCCCGTGCCGTCCAGCTGGCGACCGAAGGCCGCACGTACCAGCAGATCGCCGACGAGCTCGGCTACGCCAACCGCGGCACGGTGCACCACATCGTCCACGACGCGCTGGCCAAGGACCGCAAGAACGCCGTCGAGGATCATCAGCAGCTCGAGCTGGCACGGCTGGACGCCCTGCAGGCCGCTCTGTGGGACAAGGCCATGGCCGGCAATGTCGAGGCGGCCCGCGAAGTGCGCGCCGTGATCATGGCTCGATGCCGGCTACTGGGCCTCGACGACAGGGGGGAGCGGCCGACGGCGTGGTCGCCCCGGACGGTGGTGTTGTCGGCCGAGGACCGCGAGGTGCTCGGGGTCTGATTCGTACGTGTTGCATGTCCTGGGTTGCAGGACTCACTCCGGGGCGAGAACGGCGATGAACAGCGTCGGACCGCCAACATGTCGGTCCCACGTGATCGAATGCCGCCTGTGAGCGATGACGTCGTGGTGGTCGAACCAGTCGTGACCGTCGAGAAGCTGCGCGCTCTGCTGGCCGTCGGCTGCGAGGTGTCGAACCTCGACTACAAGCGGCGCGTGGACCTCGACGTACACGGCGAGCTCGTCGAGTTCGCCAAGGATGTCGCCGCGATGCGGTCCTGCGGCGGCTACCTGGTCATCGGAGCAGACGACCAGGGCACCCCGAACGACCTCATGGACGAGGCGCTGTCCAAGAAATTCGACGAGGCGAACCTCCGTCCGAAGGTGGAGCGCCTGCTGCACCGCACGGACGTCGTGTCCGCGCAGCACGTCATCGACGACCACTACATGGTGCTGGTCTACGTGCCACGGCACCCGCTCGGATTCACCGTCGTCAAGGCGTTGGGCGACTACGACCGACCCGGCGCGCGCGGACCGAAGACGGTGATGCGACCTGGCGACGTGTTCGTCCGCAACGGCACATCCAGCGAGCGCTGGGCCGAAGGTGACGTGGAACGGCTCCTCGCCCCGCGTGACTCCGCCCAGCGTGAGGCTCACCGCACCGAGTTCGCCGCGATGGTCGCGGCCATCCAGACAGGCGCCCAGGGGCAGTCAGTCGCGGCGGGGCCGGTGCAGGCACTCGTGTGGCAACTCGACCAAGGCACATTCGACGGCGCCGTCGTCGAGCTCCTCCGCCGTGCGGACACCGTGCCGATCCGCCTCTTCTTGGTGCGCGTGCCCGGCGAAGCGTTGGCCGCTGTGAACAGTGGTGATCGTGACGTCTTTGACTCCATCCTCGACCGGATCGTGTCCCTCGGTGCGGTCGCCCTGACGCTCGGGCGTGGAGATGTCGTGACCGACGTGATCGAGTGTCTCGCCCAGCTCTACCGCTCCACCGGGCTCAACGGCGCCGGGACGATGCTCCCTGCCCAACTCGTCTGGCTCGACATCCTTAGCCGCGTGATGGCCCTGGGAGGTCTCGCGGTTGTCCTCAAAGAGTGGGCGACCGTCCGCACCCTGGCGATCCAGTCGGCGCCGGACCCCTACTACGCCTCCTGGCTGCGTCATGGGCTCACCGAGGCTGCACGCGCTGGAGCCTTCCCAACCACCGCGCCCGGCCAGCGAAACGCCTCGCTGATACCGCTGGCGCGTCGCGCAGCTCACCACCTGCCAGCGCTGCGCCCGTATGTCGTCGACGACGAGGCGTACGATGCCGAACCCGATGCTCCGATCCCGGAGAGTGACCCCGTCCTGGATTCGCTGTGCGCCTTCGACGCTCTGGCGGCGCTGGTAGTGCTGACCTCCCTGGACGCCAACCGGGGGTTCTGGGCCAGCCAGTACTACCCCTCCTTCGGGCACTATTACTCCAGGCGGTCCGAGCCGTATTGGGCACGGCTGCTTCGGGATGACGCCATGCGGGCTTCGTTGCTGCCAGAGGTCGACAACAACAACCTCGGGAGGGCCATGGCTGGCGCCTCGGACGAGGCGCGGCAGGTGATGCAGTTCCGCTGGGGCCTGTGGGAGACGCACGACGAGAAGGTGAACGAGTTCATCGGAGACTGGCGTCGACGGGACGCTGAGCGCGGGGCGGCAGGGCCTGATCTTTGAGCATGACGAGGTCACACAGCGGGCAGGGATGCCCCAACGCTTTCGGCAGGGGCTGTGCCCGGCGCTTGCGGTGGGCGTAGTCGTAGGCCCCGTTAGGCACCCCGGCCCGCCCGTTGGAAAAAGGGTCGGGGGTCGGCTGTGGCGCGCTCCTGGACGCGCGCTCGCCGAGCCTCCCTGTCTCGGCAGGCTGCGCACGTTCGTTGGTATCGCGTTAGCCGCTTCCCCCAACGGGCTAGGGCGTCCGCGCCCTACCCTTGACCCAAAACGGGCATAAGAAGGGCAAATCATGCTGAACAGAAAGACCGCTGTCGTACTCATGGGAACCGCACTGCTCGCGGGCTGCGGCACCACAGCCCCGGCACAGCCCACCCAGACGGTCACCCAGACGCTCGAGACCCCCAGCCCAACGGTGACGGTCACCGAGACCGCTGCGGCGTCCACCCGGTTCTCGGACGCCCAGCAGCGAGCCCTGCTGTCGACATGGAACAGCCTGCCGGCCACCCAGCAGACACAGATCTGCGATGCCTGGAAGATCCCCGCCATGCAGGACGGGATGCTGAACTCGTTCGTCAGGAGCGGGCAACAGATCTTCGACCGCGACGTCGCCCGCAAGTTCTTCAACGACACCTGCGGCTAAGCGTGGCCGGCGACAACGCCTCGACCGCGCCCTCCGGTCGGGGCGTTGTCTTGTCCGTGGCGCCTCGTAGGCTCCCCTAGCGACCAAATCGCAACACACTGACCGCGGCACCCCACGCCACACGAGCGGCCAGCAACAGAGCCCCGCTCACCCTGGCGGGCGGGGCCTCGACACGATGTCTCCGAAGTTATGCGCGGGTTCTAGCTCCGTGCTAGGTTGTACCTACTCCTCCCCACCGTCCAGCCTCCGGGCTGCACTGGTGGGGATTACTTTTTCCCGTTGGGCGGCCTTCAGTGACGAAGAGCGTTGTCGTGTTCGTGGATTACCAAAACGTCTACCGTGGCGCGCGCTCGGCCTTCCACACCCACGCTTGGGATCCGCACTTTTTTGGTCAAATAGACCCACTCAAGCTGGGTCTCCATCTGGCGTCTGACGCTCGCGAGCCTCGCGAACTCGCAGAGGTGCGCGTCTACCGCGGGCTGCCGGCCTCGGCTCGAGATCCCAAGGCATACGGAGCTGCGCGTCGCCAGATCGCGGCTTGGACGCTTGACGACAGGGTCAAGGTCATCACGCGAGCCCTTCGGTATCCCGACGGGTGGCCGCATGCTTGCGACCCGTCGGAGCGGCCACAAGAGAAGGGCATCGACGTCGCCCTAGCCTTGGACTTCGCCATCATGGGCCATGAGAAGCGCTACGACGTAGGTATCGTCTTCTCGGCGGACACGGACCTCAAGCCAGCCCTCGAACATGTCGCCGACAAGAGGCGCGCTTGGGGTACTCCAGTCCCGGAGGTCGCCGCCTGGTCGAGCGTCAACGGGCACTCACGTCGGCTGTCACTCCCGGGGGAGCGCAAGGTCTATTGCCACTGGGTTGGTGCGGATACGTATGCCCACATCCGAGACGACACGGACTACACCCAGCCGTCACGATAGCGGCACTCTTGCACGGATTAGGGCAATGGTCAGGCGCCTGCTCGAGCCGCCAGCGCGAACGCGAGTGCTTCATACGCGTCCATAGCGGTCAGCCCCTCGGAACGCGGGATCTGGACCCTCCCGACGCCTTGGATCTCAACCTCCCACGTGGGAGCCCACCAGAAGCCGTCAGTGTCTTGGTGCCCTGAGCTATTCAACTTCACCAGGTGGAGGGCGAGGACAGAGGACAAAGGACGACTCCAGCACTGTTCGATGGTGAGGTCGGGCCGGGAGTTGTGGATGGTGAGGTCGGATTGGGAGGAGGAGCGGATGGTGACGTCAGGCCGGGAGGGGTGGAGGGTGACGTCGAGGTAGGCCAGCGACTCGCCGGCGAGTCGCATGACCACCCAGTGGGTGCGGTCGCCTGATGGCCGATCCGTGAACACGGATGTCACACCGGGGGCGGCGGTGTCGGCAGTAACCGACCGCAGCGCCTGCACTATCAACACGTGCGGGGTGTAGCTTCCGACTACCAAAAGCTCTTCAGTGAGTGCGTCTACTTCGGTCCCCGCCATGTGCATGCTGGTCTCCATCCGCGCCCAGAGTGTGGCACTCACGCTAGTGCCCCTCCGGCACCAAACGGTGAGAATGCCACCCGAGCCGAACTGAGATCCCACTTGGCTTGATGCACCCCACCAAACGTGGCTATTCCGGCCACGTGCCCATCCGGGGACGGCTAGGGTTCCGGCCATGATCGGGCTTTTCGCACTTATGCTGAGAATCACTATTAAGTTGACCGTGCTTATGGTCGTTCTCTTCGGTTTTCTGGCATGGTTCATGCTCTGGTTCTCAGTCTGGGCCATCGCTATGTGCATTCCGTCCACGAGGCTGACTGCCAAGTCCTGGAAGGCCCCGACCATCCCCCACCTTCACCGACTGCTGTAGTCATGCGCTCAACCACAGACACCCCCGCCACTCGGGCAAGTAGCGGGGGTGTCGGCGGTGCTGGCGCAGGTCGGGTCACGGGGCTTATCAGTCGAGCCCTACCCGGCCGTCGTTTCGGAAAGGGCCAATGGTGACGTTGACGCCAGACGCTAGAGGGGCGGTCAACCAGCGAACGTCGGCGTCACGAGCCAGGTGCCCTGAAGCTGGCCCAGGGAGGCGCTATAGCGGTCCGGGATCATGGCCGCGTAGTTGTAGCACCGGATCAGCACGCCCAGGCCTCCTCAGCCTCGAGATCGACTGCGACACAAGCGAAGTGCCGAGTCGGTCTGGCCCGAGTCGATCATGCACCCCGACCATGGCCGTAGATGCCCACACCTGAGATCGCAGATCCGTTGGTTGGGCATGCCAGGGCGGTACTGGTCCGGGGTCGCGTCCACCTGGCCCGTCGAGCCGGTGGAGAGCGGACACCCCACCTTGGTGTTGGCTCGAGCACAGGTGCCGGGCTTGGGAGGTGCGCTCCTCGCCTCGTCCGTGTTGCCGTGGCGGGCAGCCGGCAAGTACTGGCCCCCGGGGGACGACCACGACTTCCAGAGCCGGTTCGCACGCGTGCTCTCGCGGCATCAGGCAGCGATCCTCGAAGCGAGGGAAGACGACGTCGTCGTCTGGGGCGGGGACTTCAATCAGACGCTCTCGGGCACGGAGGAAGTCGGCAGCAGCTCTGGGCGGCAGGCTCTTGGCGCGGCATTCGAGAGCCTCGACCTGCGTGTGGTCACCCGGGATGCTCGAGTCATCGCGAGCAACGCGTACGCGATCGACCACATCGCTGTGGCGCACCACCTCGACACTGTGTCGGCGATGTGCGTACTCCCCACCGCGCGCGACGGTGCGCTCTCCGACCATCCGGCGTACCTCGCAGAGGTCGGTCCACGAGCCACTGGATCCCATCATCAGTCCGCAGAAAGTCCGCAAGATGTCCAGCCGAGACCAGCTACGGTCAACACTCCCCAACGCATCTCCGCAGGTCAGGCCAACGTTGCCAACGACTGCCGTCACCTGAACGCCGCGCAGGCGGACTTCCCCTGGTACTTCTGAGGATCAGAGCGCGTTCATGAAGGCGACGGTGGCGGCGACGATCTGCCGCTGGGCCTCGCTGCGGCTGACCGTCGGCGTGCCGTCGCCGGGCTGCTCGCCGTAGTCGCCGAAGTAGGAGTGCACCGCACCCTCCACGCGGGTGTATGCCGTGTCGCCCGGGAGCAGCGACCGGCTCGCCTCGACGTCGGCCGGGGTCGTGAAGCCGTCGCGGCTGCCGCTCACCGACGCCACAGCGAGGTCGGTGCGGTCGGCGAGGGAGCCGACGGGATAGGACGCCCAGAGCACGAGTCCCCTGACCTCACCGGGGTGGTCGTGGGCGAAGGTCGCTGCGACGACGCCGCCGAGGCTGTGGCCGGCGACGGCCCAGGCGGTGACCTCGGGGTAGCGGTCGATGAACGTCTGCGGCGCGCCCATGGCCAGGAAGCCGATGCCGAAGGGCTGCTTGACGACGATGACGAGGACGCCCTGCCTGCTCACCTCCGACAACATCGGCACGTAGGCCCGGGAGTCCACCCGGGCGCCGGGCTGGAAGACCAGTCCCCGGGTCGGGGTGCCACTCGCCGGCCTGATGACGATGTGGTCGGGCGCGTCGGTGATGCGCACGTCGGCGCTGCCCGACATGGCCGCGACCGCCTCGGGCGTCGCGCCGAAGGGCCGCAGCCAGACGAGCGCTCCGAGCACGAGGACGGTCACGACGACCCCGAGAGTGCGGCCGACGAGCCGCCACCCCGTCCACGGGCGCCTCCCCCGCGCCACCTCTTCGGAGTGGTCCCGCACGACAAGCACCACGCCGATGAGGCCGCAGGCCGCGAGCGCGATCACCTGGGCGGGGTTGCCGGCCAGCAGCACGGACCGGTCGAGCAGGAACAGCATGAGGGGCACGACGAGCCAGAGGACTCCGAGCACGACGGAGAACCGAACCCGTCGGCGAGGACGGACGGCTGGCTCGGGGCCGAGCTCCCCCTCGCCCGGCACGCTCGTCACGTACCGAGCGTAACGACGCCGGCCGTGCCGCGGTGCCCGCGGACGGTTTCTTCACGGCATGAACGAGCCGCCCGGGACGGCGCCACGTCGAAGCCGGTGTCGGTCGCACGCCGGACATCCGGACAGGGCAGGATGTTGGGGTGGAACCGAGCGACGACCGCCGCGCCAGCTCTGGCCGCAGTGCGCCCGGCGCCTCACCGGACTTTCCCGAGGGAGGCCGCCCCGCGGACTTCCGTCAGCCACCTCGCACCACCGCGGCCAACGCGACACGCGCCATCGGGCGAGGACTCGGTCGCGCCGCCACCGGGACGGCCCGGCTGACAGCGCGCTCGGGCCGCTTCGCCGCCGCCAAGGCCCACGCGTACACCCACTCCGGCGGCGCCGGCGAGACCGGGCTGGCGCGCATGACCGAGCTGCACGCGAGTCACACCGCGGGCGACACGATCATGACGCTGGCCCTCGCGGGCACCCTCTTCTTCAACCCGCAGACGGCCCAGGCCCGCGGCGACGTCGCGACCTTCCTGCTCCTGACGATGGTCCCGTTCGTCCTCGTCGCGCCACTCATCGGCCCGCTGCTCGACCGCTTCAGGCACGGTCGGCGGTGGGCCATCGGCACGACGCTCGCGGTCCGGGCCTTCCTCTGCTGGGTCCTGGGCGAGGCGATCACCAACGACAGCAGCTGGCTCTTCCCCGCCGCGCTCGGCTGCCTCGTCGCGTCCCGGGCCTACAACATCACCCGGGCAGCCGCGGTCCCGCGCCTGCTGCCACCGGGCACCACTCTCGTCAAGGCGAACTCGCGCGTGTCGATGGCCGGGGTCGTCGGGGCGCTCATCGGCGGTGTGCTCGGCGGCGTGGCGATGCTCGCCGGGCCGGCCTGGGCGCTCCGGGTGGCGTTCGTCGTCTTCGTCGTCGGCACCGTCCAGGCCATCCGGCTGCCGGAGCGTGTCGACTCCTCCCTCGGTGAGATGTCCATCGACGACACGACCCCGATCCCCCTCAGCGCCCCACCGCGCGACGGCACCGACGGCACCGACGGCACCGACGGCACCGACGGCACCGACGGCACCGGCATGGGGACCCCGCCGGTCGCCAGCTCGCTCCGCGGCACCCAGCGCGGCTGGTCGGACTCCTCGGCGCGACGGCATACGGCCGCTGACGGGGACACCCTCACCGTCGACTCTCTGGGACCGCTGGGCCGGTTCCGTCGACGCAAGCAGGCGATCCCGTGGCCGGTCATGCACGCCATGTGGTCGACGGGTGGCACGCGCGTGCTCACCGGCTTCCTCATCCTCTTCATGGCGTTCCTTGCCAAGGAGCACCCGATCGACGGCGTCCGCGGCGAGGTCGTCCTCGCGATCATCGCCGTGGCCATCGGGGTCGGCAACTGCCTCGGGAGCGTCGTCGGCAACGTCGTGCGCGACCAGCGGCCGGAGCGCATCGCCATGGTGTCGGTGCTCGCGGCGACGGTCTGCTGCGCCGCGACAGGCATCTGGTACGGCGTGTGGACCCTCGCCCTGCTCGGCTTCGTCCAGGGGCACTCGGCGCAGCTGTCCAAGCTCTGCTTCGACGCGCTCGTGCAGCGCGAGGTCCCCGAGAACGTCCGCACGTCGGTCTTCGCGTGGTCCGAGACGATGCTCCAGGTGCTCTGGGTCGTCGGTGGCACCCTCGGCATCGTGCTCCCCCTCAACCCGTACGTCGGGTTCCCCGTCTGCGCGGTCGTGCTCGTGTGGACCGTTGCCATGGCGGCCCGGCAGCGCCGCCGCGCCCTGCCCACCGCCCGACCGAGAGCGAGACGTGCCTGATGGCCGCGCCGTCCCCCCGACCGCTGGCGATCCCCGCCGGACCCGCCGTCCTCGACGTGCTGCCCGCCCTCGAGGCGTCCCTCACGGGCCGCTCCCCCGTGCTGCCGTATGCCGTCGACGAGTCGCCGCCGGCCGTACCGTCCCATGCCCCAGCCGACCTGCCCGACGGCCTGGCGGTCGCGATCGGCACGTCCGGATCGACCGGCCGTCCCAAGCGGGCGCTGCTGACGGCGGACGCGCTCGAGCGGTCGGCGTGGGCGACGCACCAGGTCCTCGGCGGCAGTGGCGCGTGGCTGCTCGCGATGCCGGCCCACCACATCGCCGGGCTGCAGGTGCTGCTCCGTTCGATCGCCGCCGGGGTCGCCCCGGCCGTGCTCGACCTGCGTGACGGCTTCTCCGTCGAGGCGTTCGCCGCCGCGTCAGCCCGGGTCCACCCCACGAGCGCGGCCGCGCGGCGCTACACGGCGCTCGTGCCGACGCAGCTGTCGCGGCTCGTCGACGACCCGGCGGGGGTGGCAGCCCTGCGCGGCTTCGACGGCGTGCTCGTCGGCGGCGCCGCCACACCTCCCGCGCTCGTCGAGCGCGCCCGCGCCCTCGGGGTCGTGCTCAGCCTCACCTACGGCATGAGCGAGACGGCCGGTGGCTGCGTCTACGACGGCATCCCGCTGCCCGTCAGCCGCGTCCACGTCGACAACGACCGGCACGTCGTGCTCGGCGGCGACACCGTCGCCCACGGCTACCTCGGCGAGCCGGGCCTGACCCGCGACGCGTTCACCGTCGACCCCGACGGCGTCCGGTGGTTCCGCACCGACGACCTCGGCCACTTCGACGACGGGGGCCTGCTCGTCATCGACGGCCGGGCCGACGACGTCATCAACACCGGCGGCCTCAAGATCAACCCCGGCGTCGTCGAGGACGCCATGACACGGCACCTCGACGACGTCCTCGACGTGGTGGTCCTCGGCCTCCCCGACCCGGAGTGGGGCGAGTCCGTTTGTGCCGCAGTGACGCTCGTCGACCCGACCGGGCACCTGACGACGCGCCAGGTGCGTGAGCGCCTGCGCGGCATACTCCCCGACGCGGCGCTGCCGCGCCGGGTCCTCGTGCTCGCCTCCATCCCGCAACGCGGGCCCGGCAAGCCTGACCGGGCCGCCATCCGACGCGCCGTTCAGGGTCCCGCCTGAGCGGTGGCAAGATAAGGGTGTTCCCACCCTCGCCGAAGGAGGTCGTCGTGCTGCGCGTCATGCTCGTCGCCCTCGTCGTCTTCGCCTCCATCTATGCGTTCGTCGACTGCGTGCAGACCGACCACCGGGTGGTGCGGACGATGCCCAAGCCGGTCTGGCTCATCGCGGTCCTCGTGCCCGTCCTCGGCCCGATCGGCTGGCTCGTGGCCGGCCGAGCCGGTGCCCGCGGCGGCCCCGCACCACGAGGGCCGGGTCGCCGCCCGTCCGGGCCGCGAGGACCCAGAGGGCCACTAGGGCCCGACGACGACCCCGACTTCCTCCGCAAGCTGTAGAAGGACGCCCCGAGAACTCCATGGCCACTCTGTCCCAGTGGATCGAGGGCGCCCGCCCTCGCACGCTGCCCGCCGCCGTCTCCCCCATCCTCGTCGGCACCGGTGCCGCCTACCAGACCGGCCACGTCGTCTGGGCGTATGCCGTGCTCGCCCTCGTCGTGGCCCTGGCCCTCCAGGTCGGGGTCAACTTCGCCAACGACTACTCCGACGGAATCCGCGGCACCGACGAGGTGCGGGTGGGCCCGGTGCGCCTCGTGGGGCAGCGGCTCGCGGCGCCGCGTTCGGTCAAGATCGCGGCCTTCGCGTGCTTCTTCTTCGCGGGTCTCATGGGCCTCGCGCTCGTCGGCCTCTCCGGCCTGTGGATCATGATCCCGATCGGTGCGGCCGCCATCGTCGCGGCGTGGTACTACACCGGCGGGTCACGGCCCTACGGCTACCTCGGGCTCGGCGAGGTCTTCGTCTTCGTCTTCTTCGGCCTCGTCGCGACCCTCGGCACGATGGCGACGATGACGCCGCCGACGGCAGCCGGCTGGTGGGGAGCGATCGGGGTGGGTGCCCTCGCCTCGGCCATCCTCGTCGCCAACAACCTGCGCGACATCCCGACCGACCGCGAGCACGGCAAGCGCACGCTCGCCGTGCGGATGGGAGAGTCCGGCACGCGAGCCTTCTACGTCGCGCTCGTCGCGGTGGCGTTCGTCATGACCGGTCTCGCCGCGCTCACCTCACCGTGGGCGCTGCTCGCGGTCCTGGCCGCACCGCTCGTCGTCCGGCCGATGCAGGCGGTCATCGGGCGCGCCACCGGCGCGGGTCTGATCCCGGCCCTGGCCGGCACGGGCCAGTTCCAGCTGGCGTGGTCGCTGCTGCTCGCGGTCGGCCTCGCCCTCGGGCGGGCCTGACACCCTCCGCCCCCGCGGGTCGAGGTGATCCCTCGCGACCCGGCGCAACGGCATGCATCCGCATTCGGCTGACGGGGGCCACGTCCCGGTGCCACCGTGGACGCGTGGTCGAGGAGATCGACGTCGTCGTCATCGGGGCCGGTCAGGCCGGCCTCGCGACGAGCCACGAGCTCGGGATGCGCGGCGTCGATCACGTCGTCCTCGAGGCGAGTGTCCCGGGCTCGTCGTGGCTCGGGAGGTGGGACAGCTTCACCCTCGTCGGCCCCAACCACACGGTGCGACTCCCGGGCGCCGCCTACGACGGCGACGACCCGGGCGGCTTCATGACCGGCTCCGAGGTGGCCGGACACCTCCAGGCGTATGCCGGCCGGCTCGGCCGCGTTCGCCAAGGCGTGCCGGTGCGCGGCCTGAGGCGGCATGCCGGCGGCGGGTTCGAACTGCGCACCGACGGCGAGGGGATCCGCAGCCGCATCGTGGTCGTCGCCACGGGCGCCTACCAGCGGCCGCTCGTGCCGGCCGCCGTGGCGGGTCTCTCGCCCGACGTGCCGTACGTCGACGTGTCCGGCTACCGCAACCCGGCGGCCCTGCGGGACGGCGCGGTGCTGGTCGTCGGCAGCGGGCAGAGCGCCTGCCAGATCGCCGAGGAGCTCGCGCTCACGGGACGCGACGTCGTCATGGCGTGCGGGCGGGCGCCCTGGTTCCTGCGCCGGGTCGGCGGCCGCGACCTCTTCGATTGGCTGCTGGACTCGACGTTCTACGAGCAGACCCCAGACCAGCTCCCGGCCCCCGCGGCGCGGCACGGGGCCAACATCCAGGCCACGGGCGCCGGCGGCGGCCACGACCTGCACTACCGGACGCTGGCCGCACTCGGCGTGCGCCTCGTGGGGCACCTCGTCGCGATCGACGGGCACACCGCCACATTCGCGCATGACTTGCCGGAGGTCATCGCCGCCGGAGACGCCGGGTTCCGGTTCGTGCGCGACACGATCGAGGCGGTGTGCCGACGGGTCGGGGTGCCGGCCCCGGACATCCCGGAGCCCGGACGGCTCGACACGACGGCGCCGACCTCGCTGGACCTGCGCGGTTTCGGCGCCGTCGTCGTGGCCACCGGATTCCGCTCGCGCTACACCGAGTGGATCGACATCCCAGGTCTCGTCGACGAGCAGGGCTTCCCGGTGCACGTCGACGGCGAGAGCGTGGTGGCACCCGACCTGCACTTCGTCGGCGTCCACTTCCTGCGTCGGCGCCGCTCGTCACTGCTCTTCGGTGTCGGCGACGACGCCACCGCGACGGCGACTCGCATCGCCATCCGGAGCGGCCTGCCGGCCTAGTGGTCGGCCTAGTGGTCGGCCTTGCGGGGGTCCTCGGCGGCTGCCGCTCCCGTGGCGTCCGCGTCGCGCGTCGGGCGCTCGTCCTCGGCGTCCTCGGCAAACTCGTCGCTCGTCGGGTCGACCTCCTGCTTCGCCACGAGCTTGGCCTCGTGCCGGTCGACGAGCTTGGCCGTGATCTCGTCGCGCATGCCGCGCAGCAGGATGTAGGACGCAGCGGCCGACGCGATGGCCGACGCCCCGAGCAGGAGCACCGGGTTGTTGCGCAGGCCGATGAGCCAGAAGAGGAAGAGGAACCCGAAGAAGATCAGGATGCGGAGCAGGGAGTAGCGGACCATGTCAGATCACATGCCTGAGTAGTTGTGCATGCCCACGAAGGTCGACACGAGGTTGACCAGCGTGAAGTTGATGAGGACGGCGACGTAGCCCGCGAGCGCGATGTACATCGACCTGCGGTGGTCGACGCCGGCCGTCGCGCGGCTGTGCATGTAGGCGGCGTAGACCGTCCAGATGACGAAGGTCCACACCTCCTTGGGGTCCCACTGCCAGTAGGCGCCCCAGGCCTGCTTGGCCCAGATGGCTCCCGCGATGAGCGTGAACGTCCAGAGGATGAAGGCCACCATGTTGAGGCTGTATGCCGTGTGCTCGAGTGAGGTCGAGCTCGGCAGCGACTCGATGAAGCTGGCCTTGGCCGGGGGCTTCTCCTCGCGGCGCAGGCGCACGAGGTAGAGCACGCCGACCGCGAACGCGAGCGTGAAGAAGGCGACGGCGAGGAAGGCCACCGTCACGTGGATGGCGAGCCAGTAGGACTTCAGGGCCGGCATGAGCTCGCCGGCCTCGGTGTAGAGGACCGTCAGCGCGAGGCCGAGCACGAGCAGGATCGGGGCGACGATGAAGACGCCGAGCCACTGCCAGCGGTTGCGCTTGGCCAGCACGCTGTAGGCCGCACCGACGGCGGCTGCCGCGGCGGTCGCGAACTCGAACATGTTGCCCCACGGGGGGCGACCCACCGCCAGCCCGCGCATGAGGACCGACGCGACGAGCAGCGCCGACGCGAGGTAGGTCAGCATCAACGCGATGCTGCCGCGCTGGCGGCTCTTCAGGCTCTCCTCGACAGCCGGCCCAGCGGCATCGTGCGCCGCCCGAGGACGTTCGGTCGTCGTCGGCGCCCCCGCCCCGACGAGGACGCCCGCGCGCTGGTCGGCCGGGACGGCGGCGACCTCGGAGTCGACCGCCTTGGGGGCGCGCGCCGCCAGGTGCCAGGTGAAGGCGAGCATGGCGAGGGTATAGACGATCATCGACGCGTAGAGCGCGGCGTTGGCGTTGGCTGCGAGGTTCACGAGCGGTCGGTCCGTTCTGCAAGGCGGTCGTGCACGCCGGTCGTGATCGCGGTGACGATCGCGGCGAGCCCGGGGTCGGAGTCCTTCGAGAGGCCACCGATGGTCACCACGGTAGCCGGTCGTCCGTCGGCGCCGGGAGGGCTGTCGAACGTGCCCCCGGCGTCGGGCTCGCCACCGGCGCCCACCGGGGCCGGGCGGACGCGGACGAAGACGCGGCGGCGCTTGATGGTGAGCCCGAGGATGAGGCCGAGGGTGGCGAGAATGGCACTGACGAGACTGATCGGGGCACCCGGGTCGGTGCGCACCGACAGGCCCGCGAACCGCTTGACGCTGTCGAACGTGATCGAGCCGCGGCCGCCGGGCAGCTGCTTGGTCTGTCCGGGCTTGAGGCGGAACAGGGCCGGCGAGCCGCCCGGCTGCAGCACCTGCTTCATCTGCTCGGTGTTGAGCGTGTAGACCGACTGGGGTGCACCACCGGGGAAGAGGTTGCCCTCCCACAGCGACATCGCGATCTCCGGGTTGTTCGCATCGGGGAAGAGCGAGACGGGGCCGTTGGTGAAGGTCGGCTCGGCCGTCGGGAGGAAGAAGCCGGTGAAGCCGAGCTGCTTGGGCGACGCCGACGGCACCTTGATGACGCCGACGGACCGGTAGTTCGGATCCTGCGGGAGGAACGGCGTCGCCTCGCGGTAGAGGACGGCGCCCTTCGCGTCACGCACCGTGATGACCGGGGTGTAGCCGTTGCCGAGCAGGAAGATGTCGGCGCCGTCGACGGTGATCGGGTGGTTGACCGAGACGCTCTCGCTCGTCGCCGGCGCGCCGGGCGAGCTGCGCAGGGTCGTCTGGGCGTCGAAGAAGCGCGGCTTGCCGAAGTTGCGCCCAGGGGTGTCGTTGAACTCGACGTGGAGCTTGTCGAGCGACAGGACGAAGGGCGGCAACGTCTCCGTGTCGACCCAGGGCCCCGGCGAGATCGTGTTGTAGGTGCCCGCCGACGACGCGAACTTGTCGCCCTCGGCGAGGATGACGTCGCCGCGCCAGCCGAACAGGTGACCGACGGCCATGCCGATGATGATCCCCGTGAGCGCGAGATGGAAGAGCAGGTTGCCGGTCTCGCGGAGGTAGCCGGACTCCGCGGAGATGCTCGTGCCGTCGTGTGAGTGCACACGGAACCGTTTGCGCTTCAGGACCTTCCGCGCTGCATCGAGGGCCTCGTCAGGCGACAGGGCGGTCGTGAGCTCCGTGTGCTCGTCGAGCCGCTTCAGCCGGGCGGGGGCGCGCGGCGGGGTCGAGCGCAGGGCCGACAGGTGCACCTTGGTGCGGGGCACGATGCAACCGACGAGGGAGATGAAGAGCAACAGGTAGATCGCCGAGAACCACGGGGACGCGTAGACGTCGAAGAAGCCGAGCCGGTCGAGCCACGGCGACGTCTTGGGGTTCTGCGCGATGTAGTCGGCGACCCGGCCGGCGTCGATGTTGCGCTGCGGGAAGATCGAGCCCGGCACGGCGGCGATCGAGAGCATCAGGAGCAGGAAGAGCGCCGTCCGCATGCTCGTCAGCTGGCGCCAGCCCCAACGGAGCATCCCGAAGACGCCGAGGGTCGGCAGCGTCGGCTCCTGACGGTCGGGCCGCATCCCGTTGCGTAGTCGCTGGGCTCCCTGGGTGCGCGCCCCGTCCTTCGAGCCCTGCTCGGTGGCCGGGTCGGTGGCCGGGTCGGTGGCCGGGTCGGTGGCCGGGTCGGTGGCCGGGTTCGTGTCGGTGCTCATGTCAGATCGCCACCTGGAAGCCGTTGACGAGTCGCACCTGGAGCCAGACGATGACGTCCTCCCAGACCCCGGTCAGCATGAGCAGCCCCACCGCGACGAGGAGCAGTCCTCCGACGTTCTGCAGCGCCCTGTGGTGACGGCGCAGCCAGTCGCTCGCGGTGCCGGCGCGCTCCCACAGGGCGGCCATGAGGACGAAGGGCAGGCCCAGCCCGATCGAGTAGACGGCGGCGAGCGCGAGGCCCCGCCCGATGGAGCCCGACTCCGCCGAGATCGGCGCGGCCATGGCCTGGATCGCCCCGAGCGTCGGACCCATGCACGGGGACCACCCGATCGCGAACGCGGCGCCGAGCAGGGGTGCGCCCGCGAGACCGGCGCGCGGGCGCCAGCTGACGGGGACGGCATACGACCGCCCGACCCCGAGGAAGAGCAGTCCCATGACGAGGACGACGGCGCCGCCGAGGCGCAGCAGCGCGCTCTGGTGCTCACGGAAGGCGAGCCCGACGGCCGAGACGGCGGCTGCGGCGACGAGGAAGACGACGGTGAAGCCGAGGACGAAGAGCAGCGCCCCGAGCACGAGCCGCCCCCGTGACCGCTTCTCGAGCGACACGTCGGACAGGCCGGTGACGTAGCCGAGGAAGCCCGGGACCAGCGGCAGCACGCACGGAGAGGCGAACGAGACGAACCCGGCCACGAGGGCGACGAGCGCTGCCACGAGGAGCGAACCGGTGGCGAGCTCGGTATCCACGCCGGTCTCAGGCCTTCTCGGCGAGGACGTCGTCGATGAGCCCGAGCAGCGTCGAGGTGGAGACCGGGCCGGAGACCCGGGCCGCGATGCGGGCCTCGTGGTCGAGGACGAGGGTCGTCGGGGTGGCCGATGCCTTGCCCTGGAGCGAGAGGATCGGCACGCCGCCGTCGTAGGCGAGCGAGGGGTAGGTGACCTTGTTGGCGGTGAGGAACGCGCGGCCGGTGTCCGGGCTCTCGAGCTTGTCGAGGCCGAGGAACTCGACCTTCTTGCCCTTGGCCTGCACGCTCTCCCACGCCTTCTGCAGCGCGGGTGTCTCCTCGATGCACGGCGGGCACCAGGAGCCCCACACGTTGACGACGAGGACGGTGCCGACGCGCTCGGCGTTGCTCCACGGCTTGCCGTCGAGGGTCGTGCCCTCGAGCTTGACGGGCTCGCCACGATCGGTGACGGGCAGCTGCTCGATGGAGCCGTCGCCGGCGACGTAACCCTTGCGGTCACCCGAGCGGGCTTGGTCCGCAACGGAGTTCGGGTCGGTCGAGCAGCCGGCAGCGAAGGTGGCGATGCCTCCGGCCATGGCGACGGCGGCCCACCGCAGCGCGGTGCGTCGGTCGAGGTGGTCCATCAGGCGCCCACGCTCTTGCTCGCCCTCGCGAGCAGCTCGGCGGCCGGTTCGGAGTAGGTGATCGAGGCGAGCTCGTCACCGTGGTAGGTCAGGGAGGTGAGCGACGCGAGGGTGCACTCGCGCTTGCGGGGGTCGTGCCACAGGCGTCGGCCCTCGAGCTTGTTGCGGACCGTCCAGACCGGGAGCTGGTGGCTGACGACGACGGCCTCGTGGCCGCGGGCGGCGTCGCGGGCGTCGGCGATCGCCGCCAGCATGCGGGTGGCGATGTCCTCGTAGGGCTCGCCCCATGACGGCTTCGTGAAGTCCGTGAAGAGGTGCCAGTTGCGCGGGTGCATCAGGTCGCTCAGGCTGACGCTGCGACCCTCGAACTCGTTCTCCGACTCGATGACGCGCACGTCCGTGGCGACCTGCAGGTCATGGCCGGTCGCGATCGGGGCCGCCGTCTCCCGGGCCCGCTCGAGCGGCGAGGCGACGACGTGGGTGATGTCGTTGGTCTCGAGGTGGGCTGCGACGAGTCGCGCCATCTCGCGGCCGAGCTCGGACAGGTGGAAGCCGTCGAGGCGGCCGTAGAGCACGCCCTCGGGGTTGTGGACCTCACCGTGTCGCATGAGGTGCACGACCGTGAGGTCGCCGGAGCTCGCCGACTCCCCGCTCGTGCTCTGACCCATGGACGACAGTCTCTCAAACGTCCTGCTCAGGACCGAATCCGCGTCCGAGCCTGTGCACCCCCTGTGACGTGCTGCAACGCCAGTGGAACACCGGGCGGCGACCTGACTGCCCCGCCTACACTCCACGACGTGTCGTGGTCTGTCTGGCTGGCGCTCGTCGGGGCGGGCGTGCTCATCTCCCTCACCCCCGGGGCCGGTGCCGTCAACACGATGGCCAACTCGCTGGGGTCCGGCTGGACCCGCTCGATCTGGGGCATCCTGGGCCAGCAGGTGGCGCTGCTCGCCCACATCGTCGTCGTGGCCGCCGGGGTCGGCGTCCTCGTCGCGGGCTCCCCCGTGCTCTTCGACGTCATCCGGTATGCCGGGGCCGCCTACCTCGTCTACCTCGGGGTGCGGCAGTTCCGCTCGCGTGCAGCCGTTGCCCGGGTCGGGAAGGTGGATCGCGAACCGGCGTCGTCGATGTTCCGCCGGGGCCTCCTCGTCAACCTCACCAACCCCAAGGCTGTCGTCTTCTTCCTGGCCTTCACACCGCAGTTCGTCCGCCCGGACCGGCCGCTGGTCGCGCAGTACGCCGTGCTCGCCGCGACGATCGTCGCCATCGACGTCGTCGTCATGTGGTTCTTCTTCGCCGCGGCGGCACGCGGGCTCGGGCGGCTGACCCAGCGAGAGTCGGGCCAGCGCGCCCTGAACCGCGTCTTCGGCGGACTCTTCGTGGGCGTCGGCGTGCTGCTCGCCGCCGTCCACTAGAGGCGCAGCGGGCTCAGACGAGCTCGGGCGCGTCCAGGTGGGCGATGGCGAGGGTGAACTCGCCGATCTCGGTGATCCTCATGCCGGTGTCCTGCACGAGGTCCGCCCGCAGCCCCATCGCCGCGTCGCGGGTCGCCACCATCGCCTCGGGCGAGTCGTACGTCGCCGTCACACAGCACCTACCGGACATCCGGTCCACGAACAGGCTTGCGCTGCAGAAGCCTTCGAGCTGCTCGACCCGCGGCATGATCCCCATCCGGAAGGCGTCGAGGATGGAGTCGATCTTCGACGGGTCCCCCTCGGCCCACGTCACTCGGGCCGAGCAGCCGTCCGCGACGCGGTGGTCGCGGTGGAGGTAGGCGATCTCCCACTCGTCGACCGTGGCCTCACCGCCGAGGAGCTCGGCCGCCTGCTGCCGCAGGGGGGTGACGCTGTCGGCCGTGGCCCGCATCGCCGCCTCGTCGCGCCAGGCCGTCGTGACGATGCACCGGCCGCTGGCGCGGTCGGCGACCATCGACAGGCCGACACAGCCGTCCATCGCCCTGACCTGCGGCATCACCACGTCCTGCACGTGCGTGATGCCGGTCTCGATCATGTCGGGACGGCCCATGACCGTCGTGGAGCGTGCGTGCACGACCCCACCTCCCTCGGTCGGGGCGACGCCCGGACGGCGCCGCCGTCACCGACCAGCGTCCTCCACCCCGGCCGCCCACCACAATGCCCCGGGCCGCCTGGGCGCGTATGCCGTGTGGCCGGCTCCGCTCGCTCGTGCCGACAGTCGGGCGTGCCGTCAGTCGGGCGTGCCGTCAGTCGGGCGTGGCGGCGGCGCGGGCCGCGGCCGGCAGCGCCGCGAGCACGTGGTCGACGGCCTCGTCGTCGTGCGCGGCCGAGACGAACCACGACTCGAAGGCGCTCGGCGGCAGGTGCACGCCCTGGCTCAGCATCGAGTGGAAGAACCGGCGGAAGGCACCGGTGTCCTGGTCCTTGGCGTCGTCGTAGCTCGTGACGGCGCCGTCGCGGAAGAAGACGGAGAACATCGAGCCGGCCCACTGGATCGTGTGCGGCACCGAGGCGGCGCTCAGCTCGCTCGCGACGGCGCCGGCGATGGCGCGCGAGACGACGTCGAGGCGGTCGTACACCGCGGGCGTGCAGCCCTGCAGCGTCGCGAGGCCGGCGGCCGAGGCGACGGGGTTACCGGACAGGGTCCCGGCCTGGTAGACGGGCCCCTGCGGCGCGAGCAGCGCCATGACGTCGGCGCGGCCGCCGAAGGCGGCGGTCGGGAAGCCGCCGCCCATGACCTTGCCGAAGGTGAAGAGGTCGGGCGCGCCCGCGGCATACGGCCCCTCGAGGCCGTAGAAGCCGGAGGCGCTGCAGCGGAAGCCGGTCATCACCTCGTCCGACACGAGCAGGGCGCCGTGGGCCCTGGTGACGCGCAGCAGGCCCTCGGTGAAGCCGGGCGCCGGCGGGACGACGCCCATGTTGCCGGCCGCTGCCTCGGTGATGACGGCGGCGATCTCGTGCCCGCGCTCGGCGAACACGGCCTCGAGCGCGGGGAGGTCGTTGTAGGGCAGGACGATCGTCTCGCCGGCGCTCGAACGCGGTACCCCGGCCGAGTCGGGGAGGGCGAACGTCGCGATCCCGGAGCCGGCCGAGGCCAGCAGCGCGTCGACGTGGCCGTGGTAGCAGCCGGCGAACTTCACGATGACGTCGCGCCCCGTGAAACCGCGCGCGAGCCGGATGGCCGACATCGTCGCCTCGGTGCCCGAGTTGACGAGGCGCACCTGCTCGACCGGCTCGACACGGGCGACGATCTCCTCGGCCAGGCGCACCTCGTTCTCACTCGGCGTGCCGAACGAGAAACCGCGCGCGGCGGCCTCGTTGACGGCCGCCAGGACCTCAGGGTGGGCGTGACCGAGGATCATCGGGCCCCAGGAGCAGATGAGGTCCACGTAGCGCTTGCCGTCGGCGTCGGTGAGCCACGGTCCCGCGCCGCTCGCCATGAAGCGCGGCGTGCCGCCGACGGCGCGGAAGGCGCGCACCGGGGAGTTGACCCCACCGGGGATCACGACGCTCGCTCGCGCGAGCAGCGCTGCGGACGCGGGGGCGTCGGAGGCGGTCTGGACGGGGACGGGCTGCGAGCTCATGCCCCCAGTCTCTCAACCGTCGCCCGGCGTCCGTGCTGCCGGGTCGTCAGCGGTCGGTGCTCCCGTTGGGGTCGAGGTGGTCCCGCACGATCGCCATGGCATCGCCGATCGCGGTGAACTGCGCCGGGGTCATGATGTCGACCAGGTTGTCGCGGACGCTCTGCACGTGGACCCGGGCGATGTCGCGGACGGCACCCAGGCCGCCCGTCGTCAGGACGAGCTCGACCCCGCGCTTGTCGTCGGAGCACTGCTCGCGGGTGACCCAGCCACGGTCCTCGAGGCGCTTGGCGGTGTGCGTCAGACGACTGCGTGACTGGACGACCATGGAGGCGAGCTCGGACATCCGCAACCGGTGGTGGGGGCTCTCGGAGAGCATCGAGATGATCTCGTACTCGCTCAGCTGCAGACCGGCGTCACCGAGCGCGTCGTCGAGTGCGCGCTCGAGCAGCCGCGTCCCACGCAGGATGGCGCGCCACGAGGTCTGCTCCGAGTGGCTCAGCCACCGCACGCCGTCGTCCCCTGCACCTGACATGTCGACCTCCTGTGACTCCACAGATGGTAGTGGTGTCACGCGGTCCACTCGGGCACGTCGAGAGCGAAGTAGGTGAGCACGATCTGGGCACCGGCCCGACGGATCGACGTCAGCGACTCGATCGCCGCCGTTCGCAGGTCGATCCAGCCGTTCGCGGCCGCCGCCTGGATCATGGAGTACTCCCCCGACACCTGGTACGCCGCGACCGGCACCGACGAGCGCTCGGCTGCGGCCGCGACGACGTCGAGGTAGGACATCGCGGGCTTGACCATGACCATGTCGGCGCCCTCGGCGATGTCGAGGTCGATCTCGCGGAGCGACTCGACGATGTTGGCCGCGTCCTGCTGGTACGTGCGGCGGTCTCCCTGCAGGCTCGACTGCACGGCGTCGCGGAAGGGGCCGTAGAACGCGGAGGCGTACTTGGCGGCATACGCGAGGATCACGGTGTCGGTCAGACCCTCGGCGTCGAGCGCCTCGCGGATGACGGCGACCTGGCCGTCCATCATCCCGGAGGGCGCGACGACGTGGGCGCCGGCGCGTGCCTGGGCGCAGGCCATCTCGGCGTAGAGGAGGTTGGTGGCGTCGTTGTCGACACGACCGCGCTCGTCGATGACCCCGCAGTGGCCGTGGTCGGTGAACTCGTCGAGGCACGTGTCGGCCATGACGACGAGGTCGTCACCGACCGCCTCACGAACCGCGCGCAGCGCGACGTTGAGGATGCCGTCGGGGTCGACCGCGCCCGAGCCCGTGGCGTCCTTGTGCTGGGGAACGCCGAAGAGCATGATCCCGCCCAACCCCGCAGCGACACAGCGGTGGGCCACCTCGACGACACTCTCGAGGGTGTGGTGCTCCACGCCCGGCATGCTCGCGATCGGCCGCGGCTCGGTGATGCCCTCGGCGACGAAGACGGGCAGCACGAGGTCGCGCGGGTGCAGCCGGGTCTCCGCGACCAGGGACCGCAGGACGGGGTTCTGCCGCAGGCGGCGAGGACGCTCGATCATCGGGGCGCCCCCTTTCAGCGGGCGCGGCGTCGCGACGCGGGACGCTTGTCGCTGGGACGCTGCACCGGCTGGCCCGCCTCGGCCGCGGCGACGGCGAGGCCGACACCGTGCCCTGCGAGCGCGTCGACGAGGCTGAGGGCCGACGCCTCCGGCGCGAGGACGTCGACCCGGAGGCCGTGCTCCTGCGCCGTCTTGGCCGTGGCCGGTCCGATGCAGGCGACGACCGTTGCGGCGTGAGGCTTTCCGGCGATGCCGACCAGGTTGCGCACCGTCGAGCTCGACGTGAAGAGCACCGCGTCGTAGTCGCCGCCCTTGATGGCGTCGCGGATGTGCGCGGCCGGCGGGGCGGCGCGCACGGTGCGGTAGGCGGTGACGTCGTCGACCTCCCAGCCCATGTCGCGCAGACCGGCGACGAGGGTCTCGGTCGCGATGTCGGCGCGGGGCAGCAGGACCCGGTTGATCGGGTCGAGGGTCTCGTCGAACTCGGGCCACGACTCGAGCAGGCCGGCCGCCGACTGCTCGCCCGCGGGGACGAGGTCGGGGTTGATCCCCCACTCACGGAGGGCGGACGCGGTGACGCCGCCGACGGCGGCGACCTTGAGGCCGGCGAAGGCGCGGGCGTCGAGGCCGAACTCCTCGAAGCGCTCCCGCACGGCGCGCACGGCGTTGACCGACGTGAAGCCGATCCACTCGTAGCGGCCGGTGACGAGGCCCTTGACGGCCTTCTCCATCTGCTGCGGCGTGCGCGGCGGCTCGACCGAGATGGTGGGTACGACGTCCGCTGTCGCGCCGTAGCCGGCGAGGCGCTCGACCATCGAGCCGGCCTGGGCCTGGGTGCGCGGGACGAGGACCTTCCACCCGAAGAGCGGCTTGGACTCGAACCAGGCGAACTCGTCACGCAGGGCGACGGTGGGCGACACGACGGCGAGCGTGACCGCGAGCGGCTCCTTGCCGGCGAAGACGGCGTCGGCCTCGCCCAGGGTCGTGGCGACGGACGACTGGCGCACCGTGGTGCCGTGGGCCGTCAACGCCACGAGCGAGTCCGCGGGCCGGCCGGCAGCGCGAAGTGCGGCGAGCGCGTTCCGGATGCCCTCGGTGCCGCCGAGTAGCACGAGCGTGTCCGTGTCGGCCGCGTAGGCGGAGTAGTCGATGCCCGTACGCTCGACGCCGACGACGTGGACGGCCCCGGTGGACTTCGACGTCAGGGGGACCCCGGCATACGTGGGCCCGGCGGTGAGGGCCGAGACTCCCGGCACGACGTCGTAGGTGATGCCGGCCTTGCGGCAGGCGCGCACCTCCTCGACGAGGCCGTTGAAGGTTGCGGGGTCGCCGTCCATGAGACGGACGACGAGGCCCCCGGGGGCCACGGACTTCGCCGCCTTGACGACGAGCTTGGCGCGCACCGCGTGGGTGAGCTCCTGGCCCTGCTCGCCGTGGCCCGCGTCGATGATCTCGACGTCGGGTCGGGCGTGCTCGAGCACGACGTCGTCACGGGCGATGCGGTCGAGGACCACGACGTCAGCGGCGGCGAGCAGGTCGCGACCGCGCAGGGTCATCAGGCCGGGGTCGCCCGGGCCGGAGCCGACGAAGGCGACCCGCGCTGGCGTCGTCGCGTGGGTGGGAGTCGGGTCCGTCTGCTCGGACGGCTGGCGGGAAGGAGTCACGAAACTTGCTCCGGTTGGTGTGGGGCGTGGTCTGGGGCAGGTCCAGCTGACGTGGTGGCGATCTGGATGTCGGCGGCGCCGTCCTCCAGCAGGATTCGGGCGAGACGCGAGCCGAGGACCTCCGGCTCGCAGTAGGGGCCGACGAGGGAGCGACGCAGCTCGACGGAGCCGTCCTCGGTGCCGGCGAAGGCACGCAGCGACAGCTCGAGGCCGTCGTCGCCCTCGACGACCTCGGCGAGCGCCCCGACGGGGGCGGTGCACCCGGCCTCGAGCGCGGCAAGAAGGGAGCGCTCGGCGACGACGCAGGCGCGGGTGTCGGGGTCGTCGAGCACCGAGACCGCGGCCACGACGTCGTCGCGGTCGGACCGGCACTCGACGGCCAGGGCGCCCTGCCCGGGGGCGGGGAGCACCTGGATGGGGTCGATCACCTCGGTGGCCTCGTCGAGACGTCCGAGGCGAGCGAGACCCGCCCGGGCCAGCACGACGGCGTCGAGTGCACCAGTGGAGACGAATCCGATTCTCGTGTCGACGTTTCCGCGGATCGGACGAATCTCGATGCCGAGCCCGAGCGCTGCGAGCTGGGCCGTGCGACGCGGCGAGCCGGTGCCGACGACAGAACCCGCGGGCAGCTCGCCGAGCGTGAGGCCGTCGCGAGCCACGAGCACGTCGCGGCTGTCCTCGCGCACCGGCACGGCGGCGACCACGAGCCCCGGCTCGGGCGTCGTCGGCAGGTCCTTGAGCGAGTGCACGGCGACGTCGATGCGGCCCTCGAGGAGGGCACGGCGGATGGCTGCGGCGAAGACGCCGGTGCCTCCGATGGCGGTGAGCAGCTCACCGGACACGTCGCCCTCGGTCGTGATCTCGACGAGCTCGACCTCGTGGCCGGCCTCGCGCAGGCGGTCGGCCACCCAGCGGGACTGGGTGGTCGCGAGGGCCGAACGGCGCGTGCCGAGGCGCAGGGCGCTCATGTCTGGGCCCGCTTGGGGGGCGTGGACACGTTGGCGACGTCCTTGGGCTCGAGGTCGAAGAGCTCGCGAAGGGCTGCGGCGTAGTCGTCCCCGCTCCCCTCCATGGCGAACTCCTTGACCCGCATGGTCGGCGTGTGGAGCAGCTTCTCGACGATGCGGTGCACGGCGAGGCCGACCTCGGCCCTCGTCGCCTCGTCGAGTCCCGGGAGCCGTTGGTCGAGCCGGTCCATCTCGGTCGCGACGAGAGTGGCGGCCCGCTCGCGCAGCGCGGCCACGGTGGGGGCCACGGACTTCTCCATGCGGCGCGTCAGGTAGTCGGCCACCTCGCCCGTGACGAGCTCACGGACCCGCACGACCTGCGTCGTGTCGGCACGCCCCTCGAGGAGGAGTCCCAGGGCCTGGAGGTCGACGAGGGTGACAGCCGGCACGGCGTGCGGCCAGGAGTCCACGGGCTCGACGTCGCGCGGGAGCGCGAGGTCGACGACGACCTGCGGGCGACCGTCGCGACGGGCTGCGCTCTCGGTGAGCATGTCGGCGTTGATGACGTGGCCGACCGCCCCGGTGCAGGTGATCACGAGGTCGCTCGCAGCGAGCACGTCGGGCAGCTCGGACCACGACCGGGCCACTCCGGACGTCGCGGCGGCGAGGCGCTCGGCGCGCTCGGGGGTGCGGTTGACGATGGTGAGGGACTCGACGCCCTGGCGGCGGGCGGTCGCGGCGGCCAGGCCACTCATCCCCCCGGCTCCGACCACCGCGGTGGAGACGCCGTCGAGCGGTCCGAGGACGGAGGCCGCCTCCTCGAGAGCGATCTGCACGAGCGAGACGCTGTGCTGGTCGATGTCGGTCTCGGCGTGGGCGCGCTTGCCGACACGGAGGGCACCCTGGAAGAGCGCGTTGAGCGACTCCCCCACCTGTCCCCGGCCCTGGGCTCCGGCGAGCGCGTCACGCATCTGACCGAGGATCTGGGCCTCACCGACGGCCATCGAGTCGAGCCCGCAGGCCACGGTGAAGGCGTGGGCGACGGCCGCGTCGTCGTAGCGGACGTAGAGGTGGTCGGCGAGCGCCTCGGCACGGGCGGCGAACGCATCCGCCGGTGCGCCCGGCGTCAGCTCGGCGGGCCGACGGGTTCGCGACGGCTCCTCGATGCCGGCCGCGAGCGCGAGCGCCTCGCCGATCGCGGCGACGGCGGGGTGGAAGGCCGGCACCGACGCGTACACCTCGAGGCGGTTGCACGTCGAGAGCACGACCGCTTCGGTGGCCGTGGCCGACCCGAGGACCGAGGCCGAGATGGCCTCGGCTCGGTCTGGGCGCTCGGACAGCGCCTCGAGCACCGACAGGGGTGCCGTGTGGTGGGACAGTCCGATGACGAGCAGGTTCACTGGGCCACCACCGCCGACCGGAGGTCGCCCGCGGCGAGGGACTTGCGCTGGGCGTGGAAGGCGAGGATCTGCAGCTCCGTCGAGAGGTCGACACGGCGTACGTCCACGCCGCTCGGCACGGACAGCACGGCAGGGGCGAAGTTGAGGATCGAGCTGATGCCGGCGCCGACGAGGGCGTCGCACACGGCCTGGGCGGCGGGCGCGGGCGTCGCGATGACACCGATGGCGATCGGGTCCACGGCGTGGTGCGCGGTGAGCTCGGCGAGCGGGCGGATCGGCACGCCGACGATGCGCTCGTCGGCGAGCGCGGGGTCGTCGTCGTAGAGCCCGACGATCCGGAACCCCTTCGTGACGAAACCGGAGTAGGAGGCGAGCGCGTGTCCGAGGTTGCCCATGCCGACGATGGCCACGGGCCAGTCCTCGGTCAGGCCGAGGGCGCGGGAGATCTCGAGAGCGAGCGTCTCGACGTCGTAGCCCACGCCGCGTACGCCGTAGGAGCCGAGGTGGCTGAGGTCCTTGCGAAGCTGCGCGGAGCGCACTCCGACTTCGGCCGCGAGCTCCTCGGACGAGACCGAGAGGACGCCGTCCTCAGCGAGGCGGGAGAGCGTTCGGAGGTACTCGGGAAGCCGCGCGACGGTTGCGTCGGGGATCTCTCGACGCAGTGCTGGGTCGGCGGTCACTCTTGCTCACCGGCTCCTCTCGAACGAGGCTTTGTCCCGAACGCGGAGCACGTGGGGACCCGTTCAGGCTAGACGTTTGTGAACCCATGCACAAAGTTGACTTCAGCGGCCTACCACGGCATGGGACGCGCCGCTGAGGCAGGTCACTGCAAGGCGGCGCGCAGGCGCGTCTCGTCGACCCGCCAGAAGTCGTGCCGCTTCCCGTCGACGAACGTCACGGGGATCTGCTCGGCATAGCGCCGCAGCAGCTCCGGGTCGTCGTCGACGGACTGCTCCTGCCAGGCCACGCCCAGCTCGCCGGCCACGCGCTCGACCACGGCGCGGGCCTCGTCACAGAGGTGGCAGCCGGGGCGCCCGAGCAGGACGACGCGCGGTGCCGACCGTGGCACGGGAGCCTCGGCGGATGGTTCGCTCGACATGGAACCCACTGTAGGCACGCCCGCTGGGCACGCACGCCCCAGCGGCGCGTTCGATGCGCCACAGACGCCGCGTGGGGGGTCCCGCCCGAGGGCGTAGTGAGACAGACTGTGCACGATGCGCGCGAACAGGACACCGGGGCGCCGGTACCCACCTGTCACCGCGTCGGGAACGACCCCGGCGCGAGTGCTGCTGACACCTGTCCGCGGGGCCGCGCCGACCCTCGTGGCCGCCACGCCCGTGCTCGCGATGCCCGCCCCCGGAGGCTTCGGCCTGCCGGTCGTGCCCACCTGGCGGTCCGCGCTCGACGCCGTCTGGGCGGCCCTGGCCAACGAGGGGGCCGACCGTGCCGAGCTCACCCGGGCCGCCCCCGGGCCGCCCGGCTCGCACACCTCCCGGCGCCACGTCGAGCGCGACGCTGACGAGCAGGCCCGCGTCGCCGCCCTCGTGGAGCTGGCGCAGGGTGGGGACAAGGAGGCGTTCGCGCTGCTCTACGACGTCTACGTCGACACCGTCTTCCGCTACGTCCTCGTCCGCGTGGCCAACCGCGCGCTCGCGGAGGACCTCACGTCCGAGACGTTCCTGCGGGCGATGCGACGGATCGACTCGTTCACGTGGCAGGGCAAGGACATCGCCGCCTGGTTCGTCACCATCGCGCGCAACCTCATCGCCGACCACGTGAAGTCGGCGAAGTTCCGCTTCGAGGTCGCGACCGCGGACATGCGGGACGCCGACGAGCGGGTCGACTCCCCCGACACCGAGGTGCTGACGCGGCTGCGCGACGAGCGGCTCGTCTCGGCGATCAGGGATCTCGGCTCCGACCAGGCGGAGTGCATCACCCTGCGCTTCCTCCAGGGGCTCAGCCTCGCTGACACGGCGAAGGTGCTCGGCAAGTCCGAGGGGGCCGTCAAGCAGCTGCAGCTGCGGGCGACGCGGGCCCTGCGCAGGACGCTGGAGGGGGTCGAGCTGTGACCTGCGTAACCCGACCGGCACCCTCGTCGTTCTCACGGTGTAGGGGCGGCGCGTGTGGGCTCGTCCCGACGCTCGGCCCGCACCACCCACCCCTCGCCGTATGCCGTGTCGTATGCCGTGCCGCGACGTGCCCGCACGGGGCGCCGCGTCAGGAGGGGAGACCATTCCCGCCCTGACGGGGACGATGCGCCAGCAGCATCCACGACTGACCACCACCAGGCCGGGCACGACGACACACGCGAGACACGCGAGAGAAGCGAGAGACGAAGGAGGGGACATGGACCTCGGACCCAGAGCCGACGGCGAGCTCCTCCAACGCGCCCTCGACGGCGAACCGGTGGCCGAGCCCGGCATCCTCGAGCTCGTCGCCGTGCTCCACGCCGTCCAGTCGGTCGAGCAGGCGGGCCTCGCCCCGCGCGCCGAGTTCGTCTCCGACCTGAGGGCCCGCCTGCTCGCTGACGACGCGGCCGACGTCGCGCCCGCGGCCGCGCCCCTCCCCACGGACGGCACCCCGGGAATGGGTGGCACCGTGTCCGTGCTGCGGGTGGCGGCCAAACCCCTGAAGATGATCGCTGCCGCTGCCGCCAGCATCCTCGTCATCGGCGGGGCCCTCGGCTTCGCGTCCCGCTCGGCGGTGCCCGGTGACGCGCTCTACGGGGTCAAGCAGCTGCTCGACCGCGTCGCGGTCCAGCTCGCAGGCTCCCGCTACGACCAGGGCCTGACCTACCTCGCCCAGGCGCAGGAGCACATCGGTGAGGCGCGCGACCTCATCGACGCCGGCCACCCCTCGACACACGACCTCGACGCGGCCTACGACGCGGCGACCGACGCCACCAGCCGCGCCCAGACGATCCTCATGGAGGTCTACCGGACGGAGCAGCGCACCGAGGCGCTGACGGAGCTGTCGGACTTCTACGCTCGGGCCATCCCGCAGGTCGACGCCATGCGGCCGCGCGTGCCCGCGGCGTCGCTACCGGCGTGGCAGCGCCTGCGCAACCTGCTCGGGGCCGGAGACGTTGCGACGTTGCGGGAGCTGGCAGCCTGCGGCGCGTGTGGCGAGCGCGCCACAGCGGCCAGGCAGACGCTCGCGGGCCTGACTGGAACGGCCCGGCCCGGCAGCCCCGGCAGCGGCACGTCCGCCCCCGGCGCGCTGCCGTCCCAGCCCGGCGGCGTCACACTCTCGCGACCCCCGCAGTCGGCTCCGCCCCTGCCCGGCGCGTCGGTGCCGCCCGTCACGGGCCTCCCGCTGCCCGGCGGCACCGTCAACCTGCCGGGCGTCGGCGTGGGCAGCTCGTCGGTGGGTGTCGGTGGCGGTGGCGTCACCCTGCCCGGCGCGACGGTGAGCCTTCCGCACGTCGGCGTCACGTCCTCGACCATCGGGATCGGTGGCGGCGGGGTCACCCTGCCCGGGGCGACGATCTCGGTGCCGTCGGTCACGCTCGGCGTCCCCCTGCTGCCGACCAAGGTGCTGCCCACCACGATCCTGCCGACCCCTGGCCTCCCCTGACGCGCGGGACCGCTGCTGCCCCGCGCCGCCTCGGTGGACGTCTCGGTGGACGTCTCAGAGGAAGACGGACTTGCGCTGCATCAACAGGCTGTAGAGCGTCTGCTGGATCGTCTCTCGCACCTGGTCGGTGAGGTCGAAGACGAGCATCGGGTCGTCGGCCGCCTCGGGCCCGAAGCTCGTGGTCTCGATCGGCGGCCCGAACTCGATGAGCCACTTGCTCGGCAGCGGCACCATCCCGAGCGGACCGAGCAGCGGGAACGTCGGCGTGATCGGGGCGTAGGGCAGCCCGAGCAGCCGCGCAACCGCCGGCATGTTGCCGAGGATCGGGTAGATCTCCTCGGCCCCGACGATCGACACCGGCACGATGGGCACGCCGGCGCGCAGGGCCGCCGAGACGAACCCGCCGCGGCCGAAGCGCTGCAGCTTGTAGCGCTCGCTGAACGGCTTGCCGACGCCCTTGAACCCCTCGGGCCAGACCCCGACCAGCGCGCCGTTGCTGAGCAGCCGCTCCGCGTCGGAGTTGGCCGCCAGGGTGGTGCCGGAGCGGCGGGCCATGGTGCCGATGAAGGGCATCTGGAAGACGAGGTCGGCTCCGAGCATCCGCAGGTGCCGGTGGCGCGGGTGCTCGTCGTAGACGGCGACCTGCGTCATGAGCGAGTCCATGGCGATGGTGCCGGAGTGGTTGCCCACGACGAGGGCACCGCCGACGTCAGGAATGTTCTCGATGCCGCGCACCTCGACCCGGAACCACTTCTGGTAGAGCGGGCGCAGCAGGGGCAGGTGGACGCTGACGGTGTAGTCCTCGTCGAACCCGAACTCGTCGACGACGTAGTCGCCGGTCAGGCGGCGCCGCAGGTACGCGAGCGCCTCGGCGACCTGACGCTCGGCCTCCTCGGCGGGCACCCCGGCCGAGGTGGCAGCCGCGCGCAGCACGTTGACGGCGAGCTCCACGAGCTCGGTCGGGCCGGGTCGGGACTCCGAGGAGAACTCGGCGCCCTCGAGCACCGCGCCGACGAGCTTCTCGGCGCGCGACTGCAGCCCCGAGGTCAGAGCGTGCTCCCAGCCGCCCTCCGCCGGCGATGGCGTATGCCGTGGGCCCGGGTCTGCGCCGCGCGCCTCGTCGTGGGGGGTGTCCGAGTCGACCGACGGGACGGCGCGCAGACGGGTGGGCGCGCCGGTGGTGGCCCGACGCGTCGAACGCATCGAGGCGCGACTGGGCCGGGTCCGGGCCGGGGTCGGCTCGGCTGGCAGGGCGTCGGACGGCTCGTCGGGCTCGGCGACGTCCGCCACGTCGAGCGCCCCGGGCTCGCGACCTGTGGTCCCGGTCGTCGCCTCCCCGGTCGTCGACTCCTCGGTCGTCGCCTCGATGGCCCTGGGCGTCATCGCCGCCGACGTCTCGGGCTCCGTCGGGCCCTCCGTGACGGCCGCCACGATGACCTCGTCCGCCGTGTCGTCGGAGCCCGCAGCCAGCCGCCGGGCCGGGCTGAGGTCGACGGGGGCGGTCGGGATGAGGGGCGTGCCGCTCCGCCGACGCCGCTCGCCTGACGCCCGGGCAGCACCGGCTGCGAATGCGCCGCGGGCCGGTCGGGCCTTCGGCGCACGCTGCTTCGGCGGGGCCTTCTCGACCGTCGCCCCCTTCGCCCGGGTCTTCGTCGTCGCGGCCTTCTTCGTCGCAGCCCTCTTCGTCGCGGGCTTCTTCGCTGCCGCCATCTTCTTCGCGGTCTTCTTGGTGGCGGTCTTCTTTGCGGCGGACGTCGTCGCCTCGGGCTGCGGCGTCGCACCCTGCTCAGCCGGAGCAGACGAGGGCGTGGCCTGCTCTGAGGCTGCGGCCTTGGTGGGGTCGGCGGTCACGGCTGGATCCTGTCGAAGACACGGGAGAGTGCTGCGGCGGTGCCGCCTGCGGCGTCGCTGACGACCTCACCGACACCCTCCACGCCTGGCACGGCCGGACGAAGGTGGCGGGCGTAGTCCTCGAACGCCTCACGGGTGGTGAAGTGCGGCTCGAAGTCGAGCACCGAGCGCATCCGTGCGGTGTCGAGGCCGCGGCCGAAGGCGAGGAAGGTCAGCTGGTCGGACGAGAAGTCGGCCAGGCCGCTGCGCCTGACGATGGTGCCGATGACGCCGGCCGCCGAGAGCGGGACGGGGACGACCGGGCGGCGGGCGATCGCCGTGCACTGCGTGACGGTGAGGAACCCGTCACCCGCGACGTTGACGATGCCGGCGGGCGGGCCGGTGGTCGCCAGGATCATGGCGGCCGTCGCGTCGTCCTCGTGGACGAACTGGAACCGCGCGTCGTAGCCCAACGGGACCGGGACGACGGGCAGCGAGAAGTAGTCGGTGATGGCCGTGTGGATGCTCGGGCCGACGACGTTGGCCAGGCGCAGCATGGTGATCTCCACGTCGGGCCGGCGCCGGGAGAAACCACGGACGTACCCCTCGACCTCGACCGAGTCCTTGCCGAAGCCGGTGCGCGGCAGGGTCTTGGGGTTCATGTCCTCGGTGAACATCGCGGGGTCGCGGGGCGAGGAGCCGTAGACGGCGGCGGACGACTTCACGACGAGTCGCTTCACCGACGCGGACTTCTGGCACGCAGCGAGCAGCTGCATCGTGCCGATGACGTTGATCTCCTTCTGGGTCACCCGGCCGCCGGTGTCCTTGGGAGTCGCGATGACGTTCATGTGCACGACCGTGTCGACCTCGGCCTGCGCCATGATCCGACCGATCATCGGGTTGCGGATGTCCGCGCGGACGAACTCGGCCCGACCGATCGAGTGCTTCGGAGGCACGACGTCGACGCCGAGGATGCGCTCGATCGAGGGGTCCGTCGACAGCCGGCGCGCGTAGAGGCCACCGAGGTAGCGCGACACCCCCGTGACGAGGACGACCTTGACCATCGGCTCCTCCTGTCGACATGGGTGCGGACGCGTCGTGCACGCCCGGCCCGGCGCGCGCTGCGGAGCAGCCCTCGCTCCCCCGCACTGGAAGCCTATCGATGCGTGGCCGCATTCGTGGCCGGGCCCGGTGCGGATACCCGGATGTGTCGAGCCTCTCAGCGGCAGACGCGTGCAGGCATCGTGTCCCAGCACGCGAACGACCCCCACCGATGGTGAGGGTCGAGAGCGTGCGGGGCGATGCCGCCGGAACCTGAGCTGGTCAGGTCACTTCTTGTTGCGACGCTGGTGACGCGTCTTGCGCAGCAGCTTGCGGTGCTTCTTCTTCGCCATCCGCTTGCGGCGCTTCTTGATGACAGAACCCATGGTTGTCCTTGTCGTGTGACGTGTCCTCGAACTGAGCTGGTGCCGACCTGCGTCGACACACCTCGAAGGAGGATAGGTCGAACTTCACGAGCCGAACAGGATTGACAGCGTAGCGCGTGAGGGCCGCTACCCCAAAAGCGTGTGGATCACGCCACCTGGTGCACACCGAAGGGGGCGGTCGGACCCGGTGGTCGCGGCCGCCCCCTCAGGTGCGTGGTGACCTGCAGTCACGCGGTGTCGATGTAGGACGTCTCCAGGTACTTGTGCACCGCATCCTCCGGGACCCGGAAGGAGCGGCCGACGCGTACGGCCGGAAGGTCTCCGCCGTGGACGAGCCGGTAGACGGTCATCTTCGACACGCGCATGATCGAGGCGACCTCGGCGACGGTCAGAAACCGCACCTCGGCGAGCTGGCGCTCATTCGACATGTGTTACCCCGATCTTGAGTGGGTCTGCACCTCCGCGTCGACGGCTTCCCCTCCGACGAAACTGCACGCAGGTGCAAGAGGCAACACTAGGGGCAGTTGTGACTGGAGGGGAAGCGATCGACAGAACGAATCGATGAGGCGCAACTCGACACGCCGATGACGGGCCTGTGGATCTCCGGACCTGTCACGGCCCGTCAGGGCCTGTCAGGGCCGTTCACGGCTCGAGTCGGTGCAGGTCGCGCGGGAACAGCGTCACCTCGCGGACGTTCTCGGCTCCCGTCAGGCGGGCTACCCACCTCTCCAGCCCGATGGCGAAGCCGCCGTGCGGAGGCATGCCGTGGGCGAACGCGTCGAGGTAGCCGGCGAGGACCGCGGGGTCGGTGCCGGTCCGCTGCATCGCCGCGGCGTAGTCCGACGGGCGGTGCAGGCGCTGGCCGCCGGTGGTCAGCTCGAGCCCCCGGAAGAGCAGGTCGAAGCTGTTGCTGCCCTCGGGGGGCTCCGCCCCCCGAGCACCCCCCGAAGACACGCGTGGCCCAGACGGCCCGTAGCCCTCCGGCGCTGTGTAGAAGGGGCGCTTGGCCATCGGATAGCCCTCCACCGCAAGGAAGTCCGAGTCGTATGCCGCCTTGGCCCACTCGCTGAGCGCGCGCTCGTGCGCCGGGCTGAGGTCGGGCTCGTCCGGGTCGGCGCCGACCTTCGCGAGCGCGTCGCTGAAGTGGATGACGGGGAACTCCTCCGGCACCCGGGGCAGCTCGACGGCCAGGAGCGCAGCGGCGTCGCCGGCATACTCCCGGATGGCCTCGACCATGCCCGCGATGGCCTCGCGCAGGACCGTCAGCACGTCGCGGTGGTCGCGGATGAAGCCGAGCTCGGCGTCGAGAGAGGTGTACTGCGCGAGGTGGCGCACGGTGTCGTGCGGCTCGGCGCGGAAGACCGGGCCGACCTCGAAGACCCGCTCGAAGACCCCGACGAGCATCTGCTTGTAGAGCTGGGGGCTCTGCGCGAGATAGGCGGTCCGCCCGAAGTAGTCGACGGTGAAGACGTTGGCGCCCGACTCGGTGGCGGTGCCGACGAGCTTCGGTGTCGCGATCTCGGTGAACTCGAGCGCCCCGAGAGCCGAACGGAACCCGCGCATCGACGCGCTGGCGATCTGCCACGCCGCCCGGTGGCGCGGGTGTCGCAGGGTCACCGCGGCGTGGTCGAGGTGCGTCGGCAGCCCGGCCCCGAACGTCGGGCGCCACAGCTCGGCGGGCGGGGCGAGCGCGGGCTCGGTGAGTGCCGTGATCGAGGGTTCGACGAGCTCCGCGCCACCGGGCGCCGACTCGTTGGCCGAGACCGTGCCGGTCACCTCGACGACGGTCTCCTCGGGCAGGCCGGCGAGCTGCTCGACCGTGTCGCGGTCCTTGACGACGACCTGGGCCAGGCCCGACCGGTCGCGCAGGACGAGGAACGTGACGCTCGCGAGGACGCGGCGCCGGTGGATCCAGCCGGCGAGCGAGGCGCGCTCACCGGGTTGGGCGGACGCCAGGTCGCGGGCCAGCACGCGCGGAGCGGTGGCCGTGATTGGGGTTGGTTGCATTCCGTTCACCTCCAGAGGGTTGGTGCCCCGGAGGTGTGGGCGATGGGGAATGTCGCTGTGCCACCACACCTTCGCCGCCGCGGATCGCGGACGGCCTCTGGTCGTGCTCGGCTCAGGATCGTCAGGCCCGTCGTCGCCGTGCCGGCCACCCTACCCCCATCGAAAGAGCGATCCGTCCGCCATTTCCCCGATCGAAAGAGCAATCCGTCCGCCTTTTCCCCGATCGAAAGAGCGATCCGTCCCCCACGCGGGGGGACGGATCGCTTTTTCGATCAGGGTGGTCAGTCGAAGTGGATGTCGAGGCCGTGCAGGGGAAAGACGGCGGTGCGCGTGGCCATGATGGCGCGGTCGACCTCGCTGGCCGGGTCGTAACCCATCTCCCACGAGCGCCACCAGAGCGGGCCGTCCTCCGGCGTCAGGTCGCCCATCCGACGCGGGCCAGGTCGGCCGAACACGTGCTCGACGTGGGCCCGCCAGTCCTCGGGGACCTCCACGGTCGTCTTGATCGGGGCGTGGGCGGCGATCGCGGTCAGGTGCGTCCACGTGCGCGGCACGACGTCGACGACCTCGTACCCCCCGCCGCCGAGTGCCAGCCAGCGGCCCTCGCAGACGTCGTGCGCGAGGCGGTGGAGGGCATCGGCCGCGGCGCGTTGGGCGTCCACGGTGACGGCGAAGTGGGCCAGCGGGTCCTCGACGTGCGTGTCGCACCCGTGCTGGCTGACGAGCACGTCGGGCCGGAACGCTCGGACGACCGGCATCGCCACGGCGTGGATGGCCCGCAACCAGCCGGCATCGCTGAGGCCGGGCGGCAGCGCCACGTTGACCGCGCTGCCCTCCGCACCGGGGCCCCCGACGTCGGTGGGCCAGCCGGTGCCGGGGAAGAGCGCCCTGCCGGTCTCGTGCACCGAGATCGTCAGGACCCGGGGGTCGTCCCAGAAGATCCGCTCGACGCCGTCGCCGTGGTGCACGTCGACGTCGACGTAGGCCACACGCTCCGCGCCGTGGTCGAGCAGCCACTGGATGCCCACGGCGATGTCGTTGTAGACGCAGAAGCCGCTCGCCTTGCCGCGCATGGCGTGGTGCAGGCCGCCGGTGAAGTTCACGGCGTGCTCGGCGTCGCCCTCCCAGACGGCGCGGGCCCCGTCGACGGTGCCCGAGACGACCCGGGCACTCGCGTCGTGCATGCCCTCGAAGGCTGGGTCGTCCTCGGTGCCCAGCCCGAAGGCGTCGTCGGCCTGGGACGGGTCGACGGACGCCGCCTTGACCGCGGACACGTAGTCGGCGTCGTGGATGGTCGCCAGCAGCTCGTCGGACGCCACATCGGCACCGACCACCTCGACCCCGTCGGCGTCGAAGACACCGAGTGCCTCGCAGAGCCGGGCCGTGAGGTCGAGGCGCGCGGGAGCCATCGGGTGGGTGGGGCCGAAGTTGTACTTCGTGAAGGACGCGTCCCAGACGACCCGGGCCTGAGTTGGCATGATTGAGACGCTATCGCGGAAACGCGCACCGGATGACGGAGGTAACACGCATGGGCCGCAACCGGCTCTACGACGACGACGTGATCGTCATCGGGCTGGGACGCTTCGGCTCGGCCGTCGCACTCGAGCTCACCAGGCTCGGCCACCGCGTCATCGCCGTCGAGCGCGACAACGCCATCGCCGAGAGCTACGTCAACAAGGTGGCCAAGGTCGTGCACGCCGACATGGCACAGTCGAGCGCGCTCGACATGATCCGCAGCGCGGAGCCGAAGATCGCCATCGTCGGCATCGGCTCCTCGGTCGAGTCCTCGGTCCTCGCTGCCGCCAACCTCGTGGACGCCGGGGTGCCGTCCATCTGGGCCAAGGCGCTCTCCCCCGAGCACAAGCGCATCCTCGACCGCATCGGCGTCCACCACGTCATCTCGCCCGAGGCCGACTCCGGCCGTCGCGTGGCCCACCTCGTCAACGGCAAGCTGCTCGACTACATCGAGTTCGACGACGGCTTCGCCATCGTCAAGCTCAAGCCGCCGTCCGAGACGGTGGGCTTCACGCTCGAGCAGAGCTCGATCCGACGCAAGTACGGCGTCACCGTCGTCGGCGTCAAGGCACTGGGCGAGGACTTCACGTATGCCGTGCCGCAGACGAAGATCTCGGCGCACCACACGCTCATCGTCAGTGGTCCCGTCGAGCTCATCGAACGCTTCGCCGCACGTCCCTGACGGTCAGAGGCGCAGCCGGGGTCCGTTGTCGACGCCGAGCGGCAGGACCATGGCGATCTCCTCCTCGCCGTCCTCCTCGCTGACGACGCCCATCGGACGGCGGTAGTCGGTCGGGCGGAAGCCCATGCCGCTCGCGAAGGCGACGGCGCGGCCGTTCTCCGTGCCGACCCAGTAGACGAGGTGGGAGTGGCCGCGCTGCGCCGCGAGTGAGGCTCCGTCCTTGACGAGACGCGTGGCGACGCCCGAGCCGCGTGCCTCCGGGCGCACCCAGAGGCCGAAGAGCTCACCGGCCGTCTCCTCGTTCCCGGTGGCGGTACCGACGCTGACCACGCCGATGGCGCGACCCTCCCGCTCGGCGACGAGCCGTGCCGAGCGCTGCATGCGTTGGCGCCAGAAGTCCTCGTCGTAGGCCTCTTCCTGCTCGACCGTGGCCACGAACGCCTCGGGCGACTCACGTAGTGCAGCGAGACGGACGGAACGGTAGTCCTCCCAGTCGTCCTCGCCGAGGGGACGCACGGTGATGTCGGTCATGGGGTCCACCTTCGCACGACAGGCGCTCGGACCGCACCAGCGGGCCGGTGAACGTTCGGTGCATCACAGGCTGCTGCCCGAGCGAGTGGATCAGAAGCGGTGCGTCATCTCGATCTCGCGCAGGTCGGGACGCCGCGGGTGGTCGTGGACGGCACCGGTGCGCACGAACCCGCACCGCGCATACAACGCCTCGGCCGCCGCGTTGGAGCTCGTCACCTCGAGCACGACCTCGGACTTGCCGAGCCGCCGCGCCTCGTGGAGAACAGTGCGGACGAGCGCCTCACCCACCCCCCGACCGCGTGCCCGGGGCGCGACGTACATGCCGAACAGTGTTGCCGTGGTTGCGCGCTCGGGCTCCCAGTGCGAGCCGAGCCCGGCGCTGCCGAGGACCCCGTCGGAGTCCCGCGCCTGCACGAGCCAGGCCCCCTCGATCCGTTCGCGCCAGTCGGCCTCGTCATAGACGGCCTCGTCCGCGTAGGTGAACCAGAACGCGTCCGGAGCGTCCTGCAGCATCGCGAGACGGATGGCGCGGTGCGACTCCCAGTCGTCGGGCGAGACCGGGTGCAGGTGCAGGGCGCGGTGCGGTTCGGTCATTCCCCCACAGTGCCCTCAGACCTGGCCCGACGCCAGCTCCTTGGACCGGGCGGCGGCGGCCTCGATGGCCGTGACGAAGGCGGCGCGCACCTTGTGGTCGTCGAGCTGGCGGAGGGCGGCGACGGTCGTGCCGCCGGGTGAGCTGACCTGCTCGCGCAGCACCGTCGGGTGCTCCTTCGTCTCCTTGAGCATGGTCGCCGCACCGTAGAGGGTCTGGACGACGAGCTCCGTGGCCGTGGCGCGGGGCAGGCCCAGCACGACACCGGCCTCGATCATCGCCTCGACGACGTAGAAGATGTAGGCCGGCCCGCTGCCGGAGATCGCGGTGACGGCATCGAGGTGCTTCTCGGGCAGCCGCACGACCTTGCCGCACGAGCTGAGCAGCGCCTCGGCCTCGGCGAGGTGGTCGTCGGTGCAGTGGCTGCCGGGCGAGATGCCGGCCATGCCCTGGTCGACGAGGGCCGGGGTGTTGGGCATGACCCGGATGACCGACGTGCCCGCGGGAAGCCGCGACTCGAGGTACTCGGTCGTGATGCCCGCCGCGAGCGACACGACGGTGTTGCCGGTCGCCACGTGGTCGCGGATCTCCTCGAGGAGCGCGGCCATGTCCTGCGGCTTGACGCACAGCACGAGGGTGTCGGCGACGTCCGCCGCGTCGGCGTTGGCCATGACGCGGACGCCGTGGCGCTCGGCGAGCGCGTTGACCTTGTCGGGGGTGCGCCCGGTGACGACGAGGTCGTCGGGCGTGCGGCCCGAACGGATGAGGCCCGAGACGAGGGTCTCGCCCATGACGCCTGCACCGAAGATCGCCGTCGTCGTCATCGCGCCTCCCTGCTCAGCTCTTGGTGGCGACGCCGCGCAGGAAGAACATGACGTTGGCCGGCTTCTCGGCCATCCGGCGCATGAGGTAGCCGTACCACTCCTGGCCGTAGGGGATGTAGACCCGCATCTGGTCGCCACGGTCGGCGATCCGCTTCTGCTCCTCGGGCCGGATGCCGTAGAGCATCTGGTACTCGAAGGACCGCGGGTCGCGGCCGGCCTGACCCGCGAGCGCGCCCGCGATCTCGATGAGGCGCGGGTCGTGCGAGGCGACCATCGGGTAGCCCTCGCCCTGCATGAGGATCTTGAGGCAGCGCACATAGGACTTGTCGACCTCGGCGCCGGCCTGGAAGGCCACCGACTCCGGCTCCTTGTAGGCGCCCTTGCACAGGCGCACGCGCGAGCCGGCGTGCGCGAGGTCACGGCAGTCGGCCTCGGTGCGGTAGAGGTAGGCCTGGAGCACGGCGCCGACCGTCGGGAAGTCGGCCCGCAGCTCGCGCAGGGCATCGAGCGTGAGGTCCGTCGTCGTGTGGTCCTCCATGTCGAGGGTCACCGTCGTGCCGGCCTGCTTCGCCACCTCGCAGATCTCGCGGGCGTGGTCGAGCGCGATCTTGTTGCCGTCTCCCGGCAGCGCCTGACCGAGGGCGCTGAGCTTGAGCGACACCTCCACTGCGCCACCCTCGGTGAGGCCCTGGTCGCGCAGCGCCGTCAGCAGGGAGACGTAGGCATCCCGGGTGTGCTCCGCCTGCGCGAGGTCGGTCGTGTCCTCGCCGAGGTAGTCGATCGTCGACAGCCGACCGGAGGCGGAGATCTCGGACGCGGCGCCGACGACGTCGGCACGCTCAGCGCCGGGAACGAAGCGCCTGACGACCGAGCGCGACACGGGCGCCTTCTCGATGACGTCTCGGATCTTCTCCTGCTTGGACAGCTGCAGGAGCGAGTTGCGCAGCAGGTCGCTGGCGTCCACGGGGGCCTCCGGGTGGTGCTCGGGATGTCGCTCGGGTGACGGCGGCGGACGGTGGTGACCGTCTCGCCGGGCAAATCTACCGCCGACCCGAGCCGTTGCCAGCCCGCCACCTGCTCGCCACGCCCCGTGCACGCGTCCCCGGCTCGCGCCAGCGGCCGACGGATGGGGCAGACTCGCTGCCATGGCGACCCCCGGACCACTGGGCCTGACGCTCGACGCGCTCGGCGAGGCCCTCGGGGCAGCGTCGACGGTGCTGCGCGCCAACGCGATGGCTGCCGGGCTCGACGCTCCGGTCCCCACGTGCCCCGACTGGACGATGCTCGACCTCGTCGCCCACCAGGGCATGGTCCACCGCTGGGCCGCGAGCCACCTGCGCGGAGAGCCGATCGACCCGCCCGAACCGCTCGGGCGCGAGTCGGCCGACGTCCTCGGCTGGTTCGACGACGGCGCGACCGCGCTCCTGCAGGCCATCGTCGACGCGCCGGACCACCTGGACGCGCTCGTCTTCCTCGAGGGCGCACCCGCACCGCGGCTGTTCTGGGCTCGGCGGCAGTGCCACGAGACGACGATCCACGCCGTCGACGCGCTCGGGGCCAGGCTCGGGCGGCCGGCGCGCGCCGACGAGACGTGGATCAAGCCGGCCGTCGCGCTCGACGGCATCGACGAGCTGCTCGTCGGCTTCGTCACCCGGCGGAGGAAGGGCGCGTCGCCCGACTCCCCCACCCGGCTGCTCGTGCGCCCCGACGAGGCGGACGTCGCATGGCTCGTCGACCTCGCGCCGGGTCGGCCGACCTCCACCCGGCGGGTCGGACCCGCCTCCCCCGAGGCGGCCGGCGCCGACCACGCCCTCACCGGCGACCCGGTCGACCTCTACCTGCGCCTGTGGAGCCGCAGCGCCGCCGAGCCGGCCGACGAGCTCGAGCGCTGGTGGCGCGACACGATCTCCGTCACCTGGTGATCCCGGACGCCCTCCGTAGCAGGATGTGCGCAGCACCCGACCGCACCGCCGCGGGCGGGGTTCGCGCGACCAGAGGAGCTCGTATGCCGCCCGAGAGCATCGGCCGGACCGTGCAGTCCGCCATCTACCGGGCGGGCGCCTTCGGCCGCCGGCCGGCCGTACCCACGGACGGCACGCAGCTCGAGTCGGCAGCCCGCAAGGTCATGTCCAAGCGCGGATTCGCCTACGTCGCAGGCTCGGCCGGCTCGGAGGCGAGCGCCGAAGCCAACGTGGCGGCGTTCTCCCGGTGGCGGGTCGTGCCACGGATGCTCGTCGACACGACCGAGCGCGACACGTCCGTCGAGCTCTTCGGCCGCCGACACGAGAGTCCGCTCCTCGCCGCGCCGGTCGGCGTGCTGTCGATGGCGGACGACGAGGCCGACCTCGCCGTGGCGCGGGGCGCCCGCGAGCAGGCTGTCACTCCGATCCTCAGCACCCAGGCCTCGGTGTCGATGGAGGAGGTCGCCCGCACCCTGGGTGGCTCGGGGCACTGGTACCAGCTCTACTGGAGCAGCAACGACCACCTCGTCGAGAGCCTCGTCTCGCGGGCCGAGGCGTGCGGCAGCGAGGCCCTCGTCGTCACGCTCGACACGGCATACCTCGGCTGGCGTCCACGCGACCTCGACCTCGGGCACCTGCCGTTCGCCCGCGGCGAGGGCATCGCCCAGTACACGTCCGACCCCGTCTTCCGGCGGCTCGTGGCCGAGCGCGTCGCGAGCGCGGGGGGCGCCACGCCGACGCCCCGCCCGCGTCCGACCCCGGCCGCCGTCGCCACCCTGCTGTCGATGTCGCGCAACCACCCGGGAGGCACGCGCCGCAACCTCACCGCGCCCGAGCCGCGCGCCGCAGTGGAGACGTTCCTCGACGTCTTCAGCCGACCGTCCCTGACCTGGGACGACCTGCCGCGGCTGCGCTCGCTGACGAGCCTGCCCATCGTGCTCAAGGGGATCCTGCACCCCGAGGACGCGCGTCGCGCCGTCGATGCCGGAGTCGACGGGGTCTACGTCTCGAACCACGGCGGTCGCCAGGTCGACCGGTCGATCGCGGCGCTCGACGCCCTACCCGGCGTCGTCGAGGCGGTGCGCGGGACGGGGTCGAGCGCGCCTGTCATCTTCGACAGCGGGATCCGTTGCGGGGCAGACGTCTTCATCGCGCTGGCACTGGGGGCAACGGCCGTCGGCATCGGTCGGCCGCACGTCTATGGCCTCGCCCTCGCCGGGGCCGTGGGCGTGTCCGAGGTCCTGCGCAACCTCCGCGCCGAGCTCGACCTCCAGCTGGCGCTCTCCGGGTGCACCTCGCTCGCCGACCTCACCCCGGACCGGCTCGTGCGCGCCGACTGACCCGGTCGAGCAGAGCGACGCACGGCACGACGCACGGCTCTCCCGGCGACTCGACCCATGGAACGGGTCGACGCCGTCCGGGCTCGTCCCGGAGGATCGGGGCATGCCTGCCCTCGACCACCTGAGCCGCGACGCCTTCCCCAAGTCCTCGAAGTACGACGCCAAGTGGCTCGTCGACCTCGACATGGGCCCGCACCCGCTGTGGCTGCTCGAGGACCTCGCCGCCGACCTCGACCTGCGCCCCGGCATGCGCGTGCTCGACCTCGGCTCGGGTCTCGGCGCGACGTCCGTCTTCCTCGCCAAGGAGTACGGCGTCCACGTCATCGCCGCCGACCTGTGGGTGGACCCGACCGCCGCCGCGGGGGTCTTCCGCAAGGAGGGCGTGGAGGACCGGGTCCTGCCGATGCGGGTCGACGCGCACGCGCTCCCCTTCGGCCGTGGCTCGTTCGACGCCATCGTCAGCATCGACGCGTGGGAGTACTTCGGCACCGGCGACCACTACCCGCCGTACCTCGCCACGTTCCTCAAGCCCGGCGGCCAGCTCGGCGTCGCGACGCCCGCCCTCACCACGGAGGTGCGCGAGCTCGGCGAGATCCCCGAGCACATCGACCGCGTCGTCGGAGCCGAGTCGGCCGCGTGGCACACCGCCGAGTGGCTGCGCAGCCAGTGGGAGTTCAGCCGGGCATTCCTGACCGTCACCGCCCGCAACCAGGCGGACGCGTGCGCCAACTGGCTGCTCTGGGAGCGCGCCGTCATGGAGCTCAAGGGACAGCCCACGTCGGCGGTGCAGGGCATGCTCGAGGCCGACGGCGGCGCCTTCGTCACCTTCGCCCTCGTCACGGGGAGAGTCGGGTGACCATCGATGCCACCGACCTCGGCCACCTCCGCCGGGCCGTCGAGCTCGCGCGCCTGGCGCTCGAGCGCGGCGACGAGCCCTTCGGGTCAGTGCTCGTCGCCGGGAACGGCGAGGTGCTCTTCGAGGACCACAACCACGTCGTCGCGCTCGACGCGACGCAGCACCCGGAGCTCGCCATCGCCCGCTGGGCCGGCGCCCACCTCACAGCCCCCGAGCGCGCCGTCGCGACCGTCTATACCTCGGGCGAGCACTGCCCGATGTGCTCGGCCGCGCACGGCTGGGTGGGGCTGGGTCGCATCGTGTATGCCGTGAGCTCGGCCCAGCTGGGCGCGTGGCGGTCCGCGTGGGGTGCGCCGGCCCCATCGGTCGCGCCGCTCTCGATCCGCGAGGTCGTGCCGGGTGCGATCGTCGACGGTCCCGCTCCCCAATTCGAGGACGAGGTCCGCGACCTGCACCGTCGCTTCGCCGCAGCTAACCGCTGACCGGCCCGCCCGGTCACCCGGTCGCCCGGTCGCGACCACCACAACTCCGCCCGGGCGGACCTGGAGAAGCGATCCGACCCAACCCGACCACCACAACTCCGCCCGGGCGGACCTGGAGAAGCGATCCGACCCAACCCGACCACCACAACTCCGCCCGGGCGGACCTGAAGAAGCGATCCGACCCACCCCGACCACCACAACTCCGCCCGGGCGGAGTGTGTGCGGGGCGGGGCGTTGTGGTGCCTCGAGCGCTGGTCGGACAATGACGGGATGGCGACCCGTGTGCTTGTGACGCTGTCCGGAGAGTCCGACCCAGAGCATGTCGTCCGCGCCCTGCGCGACCTCGGGCCCGTGAGGGTCCAGGCGCCCGCCCCGGACCTGCCCGGGGTGGCCGTGGCCGAGGTCGACGACGACGCCGTCGAGTCCTTCGTCCACGATGCCCGCTCCATCGAGGGCGTGTCCGTGGCCGAGATCGACACGCTGAGCCACACCCAGCCTGCCGAGCCGGAACCCCCGACGCCCGGCTCGCTGGGCCGCCCGGACCTCTCCGTCGGCTGGAGCTCCACCTCCTAGCGGGGCCCTTCGGCCCAGGCGTCCCGGGAGCGCTCGCGGAGCGTGAGCGCGCCGAGGAAGGGGTCTGCCGCGGAGGGCCCACCGAGAGGTCGTGGCACCGCGCGAGGGTGAGAGCGACTACCCCACCCCGACGAGGAGGTTGCGGCTGCGCCACGCCGTAGCGGCCCGCGACCGGGGCCCCGCGACGGACCAAGGGCGTATGCCAGCCGGCGGGCTTCGCGTTTCCCTCCCGCTCGCGGGTCCCTCGGCTCGACCACCACAACTCCGCCTGGGCGGAGAAGACCCGGCCGGGAGCGCGCTGGCGACCGCCACAACTCCGCCCGGGCGGGGAAACGGCGCCGACGGTTTCGGCGGCTGTGGATGGAGGGCGCGGAGGACATGCCTCGTGGCGCAGAGTGACGGCATGACACCAGCGGCCAGCCCCGGCAACGGCCGTCCCTTCCTGCGCACCACGAGCGGAGAGGATGAGCTGAGCGTCTGGCGCTTCCGTCGAGCGCATCGCGCGCTGTATCGCGGCGTCTACGTCAGCGCCGAGACCCCCGTGACGCACCGGCTCCTCGCGGAGGCCGCCCTGCTGCTGGCCGAGCCGGGCAGCTACCTCTCCCACCACACGGCAGCGCAGCTGTGGGGCGGCACGGTTCCGGACCATGCAGACGTCCACGTGACGTATCCGAGGATGCGCGCCCAGTGCTTCGGCATCGCCGCCCATCGACCCAAGGCCCGGCAGCACGTCGTTCGGTGGATGGGCCTTCCCGTCACCGGACCGGCCCAGACCTTCTTGGACCTGAGCCACGTCCTCGGGCTCGTCGATCTCGTGGCGCTCGGAGACTCCCTGGTGCGGAAGAAGCGTTTCACGCCCGACGAGCTGGTCGCCCTCGCCGAGAAGCACCGCGGCCCGTACTCGAGACTCGCCCGGCGAGCGGCAAGGCTGGTGCGTGCCGGCGTCGACTCGCCGATGGAGACCAAGCTTCGTCTGCTCATCGTCCTCGCCGGGCTGCCCGAGCCGGAGGTGGATCACCGAGTCCACGACGACATCGGGAGGCTCCTGCGCCGCTATGACCTCTCGTACCTCGAGTGGCGGCTCATCATCGAGTACGACGGCCGCCAGCATGCGGAGTCCGAGGAGCAGTGGCACCACGACATCGACCGGGACGAGCAGCTCGACGACTGCGAGCTGAGGCGCCTGGTCATGGTCTCGAAGGACATCCATCGCACTCCGGCGCGAACGCTCACCCGCATCGTGCGCGCCATGACACGACAGGGCATGACGGTGCCGCCGCTCACGGACGAGTGGCGGCGTCACTTCCCGAGCCGGCCGGGCGACGTCGCGCTTCCGGCCTAGCGTTCCCGGGCCCGGGAACGGGGCACGCGACCGCAGCAACTCCGCCCCGGCGGAGAAACCACCACCGAAACCGGCCCCACCACCACCACAACTCCGCCCCGGCGGAGAAACCACCACCGAAACCCGCCCCACCACCACCACAACTCCGCCACGGCGGAGAAGCCGGCAGGAGAGGGCCGCGCGGTGGCGGCGGATGCGCGGCGGGTACGTCACGGCATACGCAAAAGAACGACGGGCGACGAGCTGTCTGTCCGCTCACGGCGAACAGAGGCGGAACCTGAGCCGATCACGCTCAGGATGGGGAACAGGACACGCATGCCTCGCGTTGGTCGGGGTGTGCTCGTCCACAGCGGGCACGGATAGCATCGAGATGTCTCTCGATCAGTCAGGAGAAGAACATGTTCGAACGGTTCACCGACAGGGCCCGAAGGGTGGTTGTCCTCGCGCAGGAGGAAGCACGCCTGCTCAACCACAACTACATCGGGACCGAGCACATCCTCCTGGGTCTGATCCACGAAGGCGAAGGCGTCGCCGCGAAGGCCCTCGAATCGCTCGACATCTCGCTCGAAGCGGTCCGGGCCCAGGTCCAGGAGATCATCGGCCAGGGGCAGCAGGCCCCGACCGGCCACATTCCCTTCACGCCGCGCGCGAAGAAGGTTCTCGAGTACTCGTTGCGCGAGGCACTCCAGCTCGGCCACAGCTACATCGGCACCGAGCACATCCTGCTCGGCCTGATCCGCGAGGGTGAGGGCGTCGCCGCCCAGGTTCTCGTCAAGCTCGGCGCGGAGCTCAACAAGGTCCGCCAGCAGGTCATCCAGCTGCTCTCGGGCTACCAGGGTGGCCAGAGCGGCGAGAAGGCCGGCGCCGGCGTCGGCCCCGGCCAGACCGAGGGCACGCCCGCGGGCTCCCTCGTGCTCGACCAGTTCGGTCGCAACCTCACGCAGGCTGCCCGCGAGGGCAAGCTCGACCCGGTCATCGGACGTGAGAAAGAGATCGAGCGGGTCATGCAGGTGCTGTCCCGCCGCACGAAGAACAACCCCGTCCTCATCGGCGAGCCCGGCGTCGGCAAGACCGCCGTCGTCGAGGGCCTCGCCCAGGACATCGTCAAGGGCGAGGTGCCCGAGACGCTCAAGGACAAGCAGCTCTACACCCTCGACCTGGGCTCGCTCGTGGCCGGCAGCCGCTACCGCGGCGACTTCGAGGAGCGGCTGAAGAAGGTCCTCAAGGAGATCCGCACCCGCGGCGACATCATCATCTTCATCGACGAGATCCACACGCTCGTCGGTGCGGGTGCCGCCGAGGGCGCCATCGACGCCGCCTCGATCCTCAAGCCGATGCTCGCCCGTGGTGAGCTGCAGACGATCGGCGCGACGACGCTCGACGAGTACCGCAAGCACATCGAGAAGGACTCCGCCCTCGAGAGGCGCTTCCAGCCGATCCAGGTGATGGAGCCGACGCTCCCGCACACGATCGAGATCCTCAAGGGGCTGCGTGACCGCTACGAGGCCCACCACCGCGTGACGATCACCGACTCGGCGCTCGTCGCGGCGGCCAACATGGCCGACCGCTACGTCAACGACCGCTTTCTGCCCGACAAGGCGATCGACCTCATCGACGAGGCCGGCGCGCGACTGCGCATCCGCCGGATGACGGCCCCGCCGGACCTTCGCGAGTTCGACGAGAAGATCGCCGCGCTCGTGCGCGAGAAGGAGTCCGCCATCGACGGCCAGGACTTCGAGCGCGCGGCCCGCGTCCGCGACGACGAGAAGCGCCTGCGCCAGGAGAAGGCCGCCCGTGAGGCCCAGTGGAAGTCGGGCGACATGGACATCGTGGCCGAGGTCGACGAGGAGCTCATCGCCGAGGTCCTCGCGGCCAGCACCGGCATCCCGGTGTTCAAGCTGACCGAGGAGGAGAGCAGCCGCCTGCTCCACATGGAGGACGAGCTGCACAAGCGGATCGTCGGAATGAACGACGCCGTCAAGGCCCTCTCGCAGGCGATCCGTCGCACGCGCGCCGGCCTGAAGGACCCCCGTCGTCCCGGTGGCTCGTTCATCTTCGCCGGCCCCACCGGTGTCGGTAAGACCGAGCTCGCCAAGACCCTCGCCGAGTTCCTCTTCGGCAGCGAGGACGCGCTGATCCAGCTCGACATGTCCGAGTACTCCGAGAAGCACACGGTGAGCCGGCTCTTCGGCTCGCCTCCCGGCTACGTCGGCTACGAGGAGGGCGGACAGCTCACCGAGAAGGTGCGCCGCAAGCCGTTCTCCGTCGTGCTCTTCGACGAGGTCGAGAAGGCCCACCCGGAGATCTTCAACTCGCTGCTGCAGGTGCTCGAGGACGGCCGCCTCACCGACTCCCAGGGTCGGATGGTCGACTTCAAGAACACCGTCATCATCATGACGACCAACCTCGGCACGAGGGACATCTCCAAGACCTCCCTCGGCTTCTCCGCCGGGCCTGACACCCTGTCGGACTACGAGCGGATGAAGGCCAAGGTCACCGACGAGCTCAAGCAGCACTTCCGGCCCGAGTTCCTCAACCGCGTCGACGACACCATCGTGTTCCCGCACCTCAACCGCGCGGAGATCACGCAGATCGTCGACCTCGAGATCGCCAAGCTCGACAAGCGGCTCAAGGACAAGGACATGGGCATCGAGCTCACGCCCGCGGCCAAGGACCTGCTCGCCAAGAAGGGCTACGACCCCGTGCTCGGTGCGCGCCCGCTGCGCCGCACCATCCAGCGCGAGATCGAGGACGCCCTGTCGGAGAAGATCCTCTTCGCCGAGTTCACGTCGGGTCAGTACATCAAGATCGACACCGAGGGCGAGGGCAAGGAGGAGAAGTTCACCTTCTCCGACATGGCCCACCCGGACGCCGCGCACCGTCCGGCCGACGACCTGCCGGAGCTTCCCGAGGGCGCGGCCCTCGACGAGGCGCTCGGGGTCAACATCGTGGCCGGGCCGCCGGTGCCCGACGACCAGGTCTACCCCGACGCCGGGCTGTCCGGCACGGAGCGCTGACCCGGACGAAGCGCTGACCGCTCGACCGACCGAAGGGGCCGGGGACACGACGTCCCCGGCCCCTTCGACGTCCCTCCCCTCGAGGGCGGGCGTATGCCGGGACGCCGGGCAGGAGCGCCCGCCCGGACGGGCTCCCGCGCCGTCCGAGGTGGTCGTCTACCGTGGGCCCGTGACCTCCGACGACCGCCCCGACGACCACGTGCACCCACCGGCCGGCGCGTCAGACGCCGGTCGGCGGCCCCGTCGCCAGACCGGTCGCCGGGCCGGTCGCCAGGCCGGTCGCCGAGTCCGCCTCCGGGCCACCGGTGGTGCGCTCCTGGTGACGGCGGCCGTCGCCGTCGCGCTCTCGGCCTGCACCTCGCAGTCGCCGCCACCGTCGGGATCCTCCACGTCCACCACGGCCTCCGCGGGCACGTCAGGGAGCGCCGCCCCGTCCTCCGCAACCGCGTCGGGCGTTCGGGTGAGCGGCGCGCCGGCTTCGCTGGCCGCGCTCGTCTCGGCCGTGTATGCCGGAGGCGACCTCACGCATACGTCGTCCCCCACCGCAGCCGCGGCGCTCAAGGCCCGCAAGCCGACCACCGGCCCGGTGACCGCCACCGCCAAGGTGGGGTCGTGGATGGGCGCGCCCGTCGCCGTCGTGACCACGGGCCAGGACGTGACCCTCGCCGTCGGGCCGACGTGGAAGGTCGTCGGCGGCTGGTGGCCCTCCCTGGGTGTCGCGACGCCGAGTCTCGGCAAGGGTGGGCCACGGTGGGTGCTCGGCATCGGGTCCGATGCGCGCCCGGGTGAGGACCTGAGCCACACCCGTGCCGACAGCCTCCAGGTGGTCGGGTCCGACGGGCGCGGGGGCGGCGGCGTCATGGGCGTTGCCCGCGACTCGTGGGTTCCGCTCGCCACGGGAGGCAAGGGCAAGATCAACTCGGCGATGGTCTTCGGCGGCCCCCAGGCCGAGCTCGATACGGTCCGCTCCGCGACCGGGCTGCCGATCGAGGGCTACGTCGTCATCGGCTTCACCGGCTTCACCCAGGTCGTCGACGAGCAGGGCGGCATCCCGATCGCCGTCCCGCAGACGGTCAACGCCTCGCACGCCGGCATCATCATCAAGGCCGGCCCACAGCGCCTCACCGGCACCCAGGCCCTCGCCTACGCGCGAGAGCGCCACACGCTGCCCGACGGCGACTTCGGACGCTCACGCCACCAGGGTGAGCTGATCCTCGCCGTCGGCATCAAGGCCCGGCTGGCCGGACCGATCGCGATCCCCGGTGTGCTGTCGAGCGCGAGCACGGTCGTCAAGACCAACCTGTCGGCCGAGCAGGTGCTCACGTATGTCGCCGGCCTCGAGCGGCTCAACCCGACGAGGATCGGGCACGGCGTCGCCAAGGGGCCGACCGGGTGGGCCGGCCAGCAGTCGATCGTCGTGCTCGGCGCCGAGGCCCAACGCCTGTTCGCCGACTTCCGTGACGGGAACCTGTCGTGAGCGGCGGCACCCCCGTGATCCGGCGCGCCCGCACGGCCGACGTCCGTGCCATCCGCGCCCTCGTGGCCCCGCTCGCCGAGCGCCGGGTGCTCGTCAGCAAGGAGGCAGTGACCTACTTCGAGAGCCTCCAGGAGTTCCGGGTCGCCGACCTCGACGGACGGGTCGTCGGCTGCGGGGCCCTGCACGTCATGTGGGAGGACCTCGCCGAGATCCGCACCCTCGCCGTCGCGCCCGACCAGCTCGGCACCGGCCTCGGCGGTCGCCTGCTCGAGACGCTGGTCGAGGACGCGCGCCAGATCGGCGTCGAGCGGCTGTTCTGCCTGACGTTCGAGACGGACTTCTTCGTCCGGCACGGGTTCGAGGTCATCGAGGGCCAGGCCGTGCCGATGGACGTCTATGCCGAGCTGCTGCGCTCCTACGACGAGGGCGTCGCCGAGTTCCTCGACCTCGAGCGCGTCAAACCCAACACGTTGGGCAACACCCGGATGCTCCGCACCCTCTGACCGGCGGTCAGCCGGGCGGAGGGAGGTGACGGGCGAGGTGCGCCAGCAGCGCATCCACCGCTGGGGATCGGCCCTCCCGGCGGGCGATGACCGACAGCTCCCATACGGGGTGGTCGACGAGCGGCACGACGACCACGCCCTCGCCGTGTGCCTCGGCTGCCGTCTGCTCCGGGACGACGGCGACACCCAGGCCCGCCGCGACGTAGGCGGGCACCGTCGACAGGTCCGGCACCTCGAGGGTGACTCGACGCCGCATCCCCGCCGCGCGTAGCCAGTCGTCCACGACCTTGCGGTTGCCGAACCCGACCGGCATCTCGACAAAGTCGTCGTCGAGGAGCTCGTCGAACCGGACCGAGGCGTGGGCCGACAGGGCGTGGCCCGTCGGCAGGAGGACGACGAATGCCTGACGCCTCAACACCTGGACGTGGACTCCGGTGAGATCGTCGAGCGCGAGACCGCAGAAGGCGACGTCGACCCGTGAGCGGCGCACGTCGTCGACGAGGCCCGTGGAGCCGCGCGGGGACGTCCGCATCGACAGCTCGACCCCGGGGTTCGTCCGGTGGAAGGCGCCGAAGACCGCGGGCAGTCCCAGCGACTCGAGGTTGGTGAGCATCCCGACACGGAGCGACCCGGTCACGGTGCCGGTGGCCCGGGCCCCGACGCGGCGCATCTCCCCGACGGCCTCGAGCGCCGTGCGGGCCCGTGGCAGCAGATCGCTGCCGGCCCTCGTCAGCGCAACGTGGCGGGTCGAGCGGATGAACAGTGCGGTCCCGACCTCGCGCTCGAGCACCGCGACGCCCGACGAGACGGTCGACTGGACCGCTCGGAGCCGCTCGGCGGCCCGGGTGAAGCTCAGCTCCTCGGCGACCGCGACGAAGTACTCGAGATGCCTGGTGTCCACGGACTCATCATTCACCGGCTTCATCGCTGAATGCGACTGAGAATGCGCGTTGGACATGGTCAATACTTCTGCCGCACGCTGGATGCATGACGACGACCAGCCAGCGTCCCGCGCGCACCCACCACGACGAGGCCTCCCGGGCGCGCCACCGTCGCGGCTTCTGGGTCGTCGTCGCTGCGTTCACCGTGCTCATGGCCTTCACTACGCTGCCCACGCCGCTCTACCCCCTCTACCAGCAGCTCGACGGCTTCCCGACGTTCGTCATCACGCTGATCTTCGCGGCCTACGGTCTCGGCGTCATGAGCGGCCTCTACCTCGCCGGCCACGTCAGCGACTACCTCGGCCGGCGCCGCGTGCTCCTGGCGGCCACCGCGGTGGAGCTCGTCAGCGCCGTGATGTTCGTCCTGCTCCAGGACACGGCGAGCCTGCTCGTGGCCCGGTTCCTCTGCGGCCTCGGGATCGGCGCCGTGACCGCGACCGCGACCGCGCACCTCGCCGAGCTGCACGCCGTCGGCCGCCCCGAGGCCGACGGCCGCTTCGCCTCGGTCACCGCGGGCGCCGTCAACACCGGCGGCCTCGCCCTCGGACCGCTCGTCGCCGGGCTGCTGACGCAGTTCCTCCCCCACCCCCTGACCGTGCCGTATGCCGTGTGGGTCGTCCTGCTCGTGCTGGCCTTCGGGGCGCTGCTGGTCGCCCCCGAGACCGTGGACCGGCCGGCCGAGCGCCCGGCGTATCGTCCGCAGCGCGTCAGCGTGGAGCCGGCCGCGCGACCGCACTTCTCGGCCGCCGCGGTGGCTGCCGGGGCCGCCTTCTCGGTGCTCGGCGTCTTCACCTCGCTGACGGCCAGCTTCGTCGGCGGCACGCTCGGGCTGCACTCCCGGCTGCTCACCGGCGCCCTCGTCTTCGGCGTCATCGGGGCGTCCGCGCTCTCGCAGATCGTGCTGGGGTCCCGGGAGGTGGCCGACCGGCTGCGGGCGGGCATGGCCGCCATGTCGGTCGGGCTCGTCCTCGTCGCCGTCGGTGCCTGGACCACCTCGCTCCCGCTGTTCGCTGTCGCCGGCATCCTCGCCGGGGCGGGGGTGGGCCTCGTCTTCAACGTCGCGATCACCACCGCTGCGACCGTGTCCTCTTCCGAGCACCGTGGCGAGACGCTGGCCGGGATGTTCCTGGCTGCCTACGCGGGGATCACCGTGCCCGTCGTCGGTGCGGGGGTCGCAGTGACGTTCTTCCCCGCCCAGGCGGTGCTGGTGGTCTTCGCCGGCGTCGTCCTCGTCGCCGTCCTCGTCTCGACCAGGCGACTGCTCGCCCGATCGACCCCGTCGCGCTCGACCTGACCCCACGGCATACGACCGGGGGCCCCGCGAGGTCAGCCCCCACGCGACGGGGGCGGCTTGGTCAGGTGCGGCTGGAGGCCGCGTAGATACGGCGGACGACGTCCTCGATGTCGGGCTCCTCGATCGTCAGGTCACGCACCTCGTGCCGCGACGAGACGTGGGCGAGCACGGCCGCGACCGTCGTCGACTCGGCGTCGAACGCGAGCCGCTGGCGCAGGCCGTCGGACTCGCTCTGGACGAGGGTCGCGCCGGGCACGTCGTCCAGGTCGGCCGTCGGAGCGGCGAGGTCGATGACGAGGACGCGCTGCGCCCCGACCGTGCCCGCCAACCCCGTCAGGGTGCCGTCGAAGGCGAGCCGCCCGTGGTCGACGACGAGGACCCGGTCGCAGAGCCGCTCGATGTCGCCCATGTCGTGCGTCGTCAGCAGCAGGGTCGTGCCGCGCTCGCGCCGCTCGGCGACGAGGAACTCGCGCAGCCGCTGCTTCGAGAGCACGTCGAGACCGATCGTCGGCTCGTCCAGGATGAGCAGCTCCGGGGAGTGCAGGAGCGCGGCCGCGATCTCGGCCCGCATCCGCTGGCCGAGCGAGAGCGAGCGCACCGGCGTGCCGAGCTGCGGACCCATCTCGAGCTGCTCGACGAGCAGGTCGGTGCGGGCACGGGTCGTCTGGTCGTCGAGGCGGTGGATCGCCCCGAGGATGGCGAACGAGTCGCGCAGCGGGAGGTCCCACCAGAGCTGGGAGCGCTGGCCGAAGACGACACCGACGCGGCGGGCGACCTCGACCCGCTGGCGCATGGGATCCAGCCCACACGTGCGCACGTGCCCCGCGGTCGGCTTGAGGATCCCGGTCAGCATCTTGATCGTCGTCGACTTGCCGGCGCCGTTGGCGCCGATGTAGCCCACCGCCTCACCGGGTGCGACCGAGAAGGTCATCCGGTCGACGGCACTGGTCTTCTTGAACTCGCGCACGAGGTCGCGCGTCTCGATGATGGCGCTGTCGATGCTCATCCGCCGGCTCCTTGGTAGTGACGGGTCCCGAGCCTCCAGCAGAGGCCGGCGATGCCCCAGGCCAGCAGGGCGGCGAGGGGCGTGCACCACGCCAGCCAGTGGGGCGCGAGATGGTCACCCGGCAGGTCGAGGATCGCCACGGCCGGGATGTAGGCGACGAAGGCGGTCGGCACGACGAACGTCCAGAAGATCCGCAGCGGGTCGGGGAAGACCTGCTGGCTCTGCTGGGCGGCATACGACCCGCCGTAGGTGAAGGCGTTGGTGAACTCCGCCCCGTCGACGAGGAAGAACTGCAGGCCGCCCGCGGCGGTGAACAACGCCGAGAAGATCGCGGTGCCGCTGACGACCGTCAGGACGATGAGCGCGACGGTGGCCACCGACCAGTCCATGTCCGCCCTCGTCAGTGCCACGGTGAGCACGACGAGTGCGACGCCGAGGCGCCCGATGCGCCGCAGCGACAGGTCGCTCGTCATGAGCTGGGCGAGCAGCGGGAGCGGGCGGACGTAGAACGCGTCGACCTGGCCGGCCCGGATGTAGCGCGGCAGCTGGTCGAGGTGGCCGACGAACATGTCGGCGAGCGAGAACGCGAGGTTGGAGAGGGCGAAGACGAGCATGGCTGACGTGAAGTCGAGCCCGCCGAGGACGTCGACGTTGTGGAAGATGATCCACACCTCGGCGAACTCCGCCAGGCCGACACCGACGGTGCCGAGGATGTCGGTGACGAACGAGGTGCGGTACTGCATCTGCGCCCGGGCGCGCGAGGCGAGCAGCACCCGGTAGGGCCGCAGCCGGTCGGTCAGCGTCACGTCAGCCACCCTGCACCTCCAGACGACGACGGCCGGCGCGCAGCACGAGCTGCCCCAGGCCGAGCAGCGCGAGCGCCCAGAAGACCTGCACGGCGACCGCGGAGGCGATGTCGGGCCCGACGACACGCCCGGCGAGGATGTCGATGGGGTTCTGCAGCATGGACGGGAACGGCGACCAGTGGGCGACGGTGCGCAGCCAGTCGGGGAACCACGGCACGGGCAGGTAGAGGCCGCAGAGCAGACCACCGGTGATCATCCACAGCAACGTGATGCCGCGGATCTCCACGAGCCAGAACGCGAGCAGGTTGATGACGAAGTTGCCGGCGAACGCGACGACGACCGCCAGCAGCACCGAAAGGGCCCCAGCGGCCCAGCTGACGGCGGACGGCGGGGGCGCCATGTCGAAGAGGAGCGCACCGAGCAGGATCGCCGGCAGGCCGCGACCGATGAGGTTGATGCCCGCACGGCCGAGATCGCCTGCGAGGTAAGCGAGCTGGGGGTCGATCGGCCTCAGGAAGTCGATGGCGATGTCGCCGGTGCGCACGCGGTCCTTGACCTCGGCGAAGCCCCACAGGTTGACCGTGCCGAGCAGCGCCTGGCCCCACCACACGAAGGCGATCGCCGTCGGGGCGTCGTAGCCGCCGATGGAGGTGCCGGCCGAGGCGAGCGCCGCGAGCAGGATCGAGGCTCGGATGAAGCCGAACACGGAGTTGGTCGTCATCCCGGCCAGCAGTGCCAGCCGGTACGTCGAGTGCCTCCTGAAGCCGGCTCTGACGAGCAGCCAGAAGGTCTTCACGACGGTCGGACGGGCGCGGGCACAAAGGGGCACGCTACCGAGGAGCACGGCGCCCGGCAACAGGGGTACGTTCGGCACATGCCGGACGTCGTGGACCACCCACCCTCCTCAAGCCCAGCACCCGACGTCGTGATCGTGATGGGCGTCAGCGGCAGCGGCAAGAGCACCGTCGCCAAGGGCATCTCGACGGTCATGGGGTGGGAGTTCGCCGAGGGCGACGCGTTCCACTCCGAGGCCAACGTCGCCAAGATGCACGGTGGCCAGCCGCTCACCGACGACGACCGCTGGCCCTGGCTCGAGTCCATCGGCGACTGGATCAGCGGCAAGGAGGCCGCCGGCGAGTCCGCCGTCGTCACGTGCTCGGCCCTGCGCCGCGTCTACCGGGACCTGCTGCGCCGGGGACGCCCCCACGTGCGCTTCCTCCACGTCGAGGCCCCCAGTGACGTGATCCAGGACCGCATGGAGCACCGCCCCGGCCACTACATGCCGGCCTCGCTGCTGCCCAGCCAGCTGGCGACCCTCGAGCCCCTCGGCGCCGACGAACCCGGCGTCTCCGTCACCAACGAGGGCACCGCCGCCGAGGTGCTCTCCCGATCCCTGCGCGCACTCGGACTCAGGAAGGACCCCACCGCATGACACTCGCGACCCTGACCACCCTCTCGCCGGGACTGACCCCCGCGGCCACCCGCGTCGCCGTCGAGGCAGCCAAGGAGCCGTATGCCGGTAACGCGCAGCTCGTGCTCGCGTGCCTGCTCGGCATCCTGGCCGTGGTGCTGCTCATCACCGCGGTCAAGCTGCACCCGTTCCTGGCACTCATGCTCGGTTCTGCCGTCCTCGGCGTCGTGGCGACCATGCCCCCCGCCGACATCGTGACCAGCTTCATCGCCGGCTTCGGGTCCACCGCCGGCGCGGTGGGCGTGCTCATCGCCCTCGGAGCCATGATCGGCAAGATGCTCGAGGACTCCGGCGGGGCGAACCGCATCGTCACCACGCTCGTCGGGCGCGTCGGCCCGGGCGGCCTGCCGTGGATGATGGCCGTCATCGCAGCGATCCTGGGCCTTCCGCTCTTCTTCGAGGTCGGCGTGGTCCTGCTCGTGCCCGTCGTGATCCTGGTGGCCCGCAAGACCGGCCTGTCGGTGATGAAGGTCGGCATCCCGGCCCTCGCCGGCCTCTCGGTGCTGCACGGACTCGTGCCGCCGCACCCGGGTCCGCTGACCGCCATCGGGCTGCTCCACGCCGACCTCGGCCGCACGCTGCTCTTCGGGATCATCGTCGCCATCCCCACGGTCATCGTCGCGGGCCCGGTGCTCGCTCGCTTCGTCGACCAGTGGGTGCCCAAGTACGTCGACACCTTCGTCGGCACCCCGGTGTCGGCGGGTGCGGGTGTGTCTGGCGGTGCGGGTGTGTCTGGCGGTGCGGGTGTGTCTGGCGGTGCGGGTGTGGCTGGCGGCGCGGGTGTGTCTGGCGGCGCGGGTGTGTCGGCGGGCGGCGGCCGCACGGCCGTCGCGCACCGCCCGGGCGGCACGTCCTCGCCGTCGCGTGACGCGGGCGGTGGTCGCTACGGCAACCTCGAGGAGCTCGAGGCACCTCTCGAGCCCGGGCGCCGTCGTGTCGGCTTCGGCTCTGCCATCGTGGCGATCACCCTGCCGGTGGCGCTCATGCTCATCGACGCGATCGCGAAGCTGGCCGTGTCCGACAAGGGGAGCGGCGTCCGCCAGGTCTCCGACGTCCTGGGCACCCCCGTCGTGGCGCTGCTCATCGCCGTCATCTTCTGCTACTTCCGGCTCGGACTCGCCTCCGGCATGACCCGGATCCAGGCCAGCGACTCCCTGGGTGCGAGCCTGCCGGGCGTCGCCGGCATCATCCTCATCGTCGCGGCCGGTGGCGGGTTCAAGCAGACGCTCGTCGACGCGGGCGTCGGCAAGGTCATCGCCGACTGGGCCACCGGCGTCAACATGTCGGTGCTCCTGCTCGGCTGGCTCGTCGCCGTGCTGATCCGCCTCGGCACGGGCTCGGCCACCGTTGCGACGATCACCGCGGCGGGCATCGTCGGCCCCCTCGCGACGACGCTGTCGACCAGCCACCTCGCCCTGCTCGTCCTGGCGATCGGCTGCGGCTCGCTCTTCTTCAGCCACGTCAACGACGCCGGCTTCTGGCTCGTCAAGGAGTACTTCGGGCTCACCGTCGGCGAGACGATCAAGTCGTGGTCGGTCATGGAGACCGTCATCTCGGTGGTCGGGTTCGTGCTCGTGATGGCCCTCAGCGTCGTCGTCTGACCGGCGTGGCGACCCTCCCCCGCGACCTGTCCGCCGAGGCGCTCGAGTTCCTGTCGGTGCGTCACCTCGCCACGCTGACGACCCTGCGCCCCGACGGATCGCCGCATGTCGTGCCGGTCGGCTTCACGTGGGATCCGGAGACGTCGGTCGCCCGCGTCATCACCAGCCGCGCCAGCCGCAAGGCCCGCAATGCCAGCGCGGTCTGCCCCGCCGTGCTGTGCCAGGTCGACGGCCGCCACTGGCTCTCGCTCCAGGGCACCGCGCGCATCCTCGACGACCCGGCCTCCGTCGCCGACGCCGTGCAGAGGTATGCCGTCCGCTACCGCGAGCCGCGCCCCAACCCCGAGCGGGTCGTCATCGCCATCGACGTGCGGTCCGTTCTCGGCAACCTCTGAAGGTGGGGGGCGGGCGCCGGCTTCCGGCCCCGCCCCTCACGGTCGACGCCCGTGGTCAGGAGGGGAGCGCGAACCGGTTGCGCGACAGGGGCTCGACCAACCCGTCGGCGACGAGGGAGTCGAGGCAGCGCATGACCTGCGCGCGGTCATCGGCCGAGTCCTCGAGCCGTGCGAGCGGCAGAGCCGCGTGGGCGTCGCGCAGGCGGCGCAGCAGCTCGCCGCGCACCTGCCGGTCGGTGCCGTGCCAGCTCTGCCCGCGCCGCGGCGGACCCTCGTAGGCCGGTCGGCCGGCGAGGTTCCACGCGCAGAGGTCAGCGACCGGGCACTCGTCACAACGGGGTCCCCTGGCCACACAGACGAGGGCACCGAGCTCCATGACGGCGACGTTCCACGTGTTCGCCGTCGCCGGCTCGGTCGGCATCGAATCGGCCGCCAGCTGCGCCTCGGCGCGGTTGAGCGTGAGGTTGGGGAAGGCCTTGCCCTCGCGGGTGCGAGCGAGGACGCGCCGGACGTTCGTGTCGACGACGACCTCCGGGATGCCGAAGGCGAAGCACGAGACGGCTGCCGCCGTGTAGGCCCCGACGCCCGGCAGGGCCAGCAGGCCCTCGGGGGTGGCGGGGACCTCACCGCCGTGCCGCTCGACCATCGCCCTCGCCGCCTCGTGCAGGCGCAGGGCACGACGCGGGTAGCCCAGACGGCCCCAGGCCCGGACGGCGTCGCCCGGCGCCGCAGCCGCGAGGTCGGTGGGGGTCGGCCACCGGTCCATCCACTCGCGCCAGATCGGCTCGACCCGGGCCAGGGGTGTCTGCTGCGACATCACCTCGGAGAGGAACACACCCCACGCGCTCGCGTCGGGCTCGCGCCACGGCAGGTGCTTGCGGCCGGCCTCGGCGTACCACCCGTTGACGCGCTCGTGGAGCAGCGACAGCGGGACCTCGCGGGACGGCATACGGACACGCTAGTGACGGCCTGACCGGGCGGGACCTGCGGGGGCACCCGGGGCGCAGGCCCACCAGGACCGTGAGCTCCCGAGCGGTCAGACGTAGCGTTCGAGGATGCTCGACTCGGCGAGGCGCGAGAGACCCTCGCGCACGGCCCGAGCACGACCCTCGCCGACGCCGTCGACGAGCATGAGGTCCTCGATGCCGGCCGCAAGCAGCCGCTGGAGCGACTCGAAGTGCGTCACGAGCCGGTCGACGATCGCGGTCGGCAGGCGCGGCACCTTCGTCAGCAGCCGGTAGCCCTGCGGTGAGACCGGGAGGTCGAGGCTGTCACCGACGACGGAGAAGCCGACGGCGCGAGCACCCGCAGCGAGGTCGAGCAGCTCGACCGCGTTCAGCGCCTGGAGGTTGTCGAGGGCCTCGTCGACGTCGAGCCCGGACTTCGTCGCCGGAAGGTAGTCGCGGATGACGAGCTCGCGGTCGTTGCCGAGCCCGCCCACGAGCTCCTCGAGCTGCAGGCTGAGCAGTCGTCCGTCGGTGCCGAGCTCCACGACGTAGTCCTGGATCTCGGCGGAGATGCGCCGCACCATCTCGAGGCGCTGCAGCACGGCGGTGACGTCGCGCACCGTGACGAGGTCCTCGATCTCAAGGGCGGACAGGGTGCCGGTGACCTCGTCGAGACGGGCCTTGTAGCGCTCGAGGGTCTGCAGCGCCTGGTCGGCGCGCGACAGGGTCGTCGGCGACCCCTCGATGACGTGGCGCAGGTCGCCGACGTAGAGCGCGACGACGCCCATCGACTGGCTCACGGAGATGACGGGGTAGCCGGTCTGCTTGGCCACCCGCTCGGCCGTGCGGTGGCGGGTGCCGGACTCGGTGGTCTCGATGCTGGAGTCGGGCACGAGCTGGGTGGCCGCACGCAGGATGCGGGTGCCCTCGCGGTCGAGCACCACGGCGCCGTCCATCTTGCACAGCTCGCGCACGCGCGTGGCCGAGAACTCCATGTCGAGCACGAAGCCGCCCGTGCAGATCGAGTCGACGACACGGTCGAAACCGAGCACGATGAGCGCTCCGGTGCGACCGCGAAGGATCCGTTCGAGGCTGTCACGCAGCTCCGTCCCGGGTGCCACCGCCGCGAGGGCCGCGCGCAGCAGCAGCTCGTCGTTCCGGTCCATCACTTCCCTGTTCGCAATGGGGGCGCCGAGCGCGTCCACCCGGTCGGTCGCAGTCTAGACGGTGCCGACGGCGGCTGCGCTCGTTGACCGCCCACCGGCGAGGCGGCCCATGGCCTCGATGGCACGCGCCACGTCGGCGACCTCGACAGCGCGGATGCCGGGGGGCACGACGGAGCCCGCCAGGCTGCCAGCGGGGACGAGCGCATGACGGAAACCGAGCCGGGCCGCCTCCGAGAGGCGGCGGTCGAGCCCGGTCACCCGCCGCACCTCTCCGGCGAGCCCGACCTCGCCGAAGGCGACGACGTCGCTGGCCAGCGGCTTGTTGACGACGGACGAGGCGACGGCGCAGACGATGGCGAGGTCGGCGGCCGGCTCGGTGATGCGAACGCCGCCGACGGTGGCCGCGAAGATGTCACGCGAGCCCACCGGCGCACCGGCCCGCTTGTCGAGGACGGCGATGATCATCGCGAGCCGCGAGGCGTCGAGACCGCTGGAGGTGCGTCGCGGTGACGGCAGGGTCGAGGGCGCCACCAGCGCCTGCACCTCGGCCACGAGCGGCCTGCGGCCCTCGAGGGTGACGGTCACGCACGTGCCCGGCACCGCGTGGTCGCGGGTGGACAGGAACAGCCCGCTCGGGTCGGCGAGGCCGATGATGCCGGTGTCGGACAGGTCGAAGCAGCCGACCTCGTCGGTGGGGCCGAAGCGGTTCTTCACGGCACGCACGAGCCGCAGACCGGAGTGGCGGTCGCCCTCGAACTGGATGACGACGTCGACGAGGTGCTCCAGCAAACGGGGACCGGCGATCGAGCCGTCCTTGGTCACGTGCCCGACGAGGAGCACGGCGACACCACGGGTCTTGGCCGCGGCGATGAGGCTGCCCGTGACCTCACGCACCTGGGAGACGTTGCCGGCCTGGCCCTCGACATCGGCGCTCGCGATCGTCTGCACCGAGTCGACGACGAGCAGTCCCGGCGAGCGCGCCTCGACATGACCCAGCACGGTCGCGAGGTCGGTCTCGGCGGCGAGGTAGAGCGTGTCGGCCATCGCCGAGATGCGTTCGGCACGGGTGCGCACCTGCGCCGCGGACTCCTCGCCGCTGACGTAGAGGACCTCTGAGCCGGACCGGGCCGCGCGGGCGGCGACGTCGAGCAGCAGGGTCGACTTGCCGACCCCCGGCTCCCCCGCGACGAGCACCACACCACCTGGCACGAGGCCGCCCCCGAGCACGCGGTCGAACTCGGCCACCCCGGTCGGCCGCGCAGCGGCCCGGGTCAGGTCGACGTCGGCGATGCGCTGGGCCGGGGTCACGACGGGTGCCGCGGTGGTGCGCGCCGCCGTGGGCGCGCCCGTCTCGGCGACGGTGCCCCAGGCCTGGCACTCTCCGCAGCGGCCGACCCACTTCGCCGTGGTCCACCCGCACTCGCCGCAGCGGAAGCCGGGGGTGCGTCGCGTCGTCGTCCTCGTAGCCATGGGCACGACCGTACGGCGCGGGTGCGACATCGCTCCGCGGGGCCGGCCGCGCGGCCGTGAGAAAATGGCTGCATGGAATCGGTTCTGCCCTATGTGCTCGCCATCGTCCCGACGGTCGGCATGGGCACGCTCTTCTACTTCGTCATCAAGAGCATCCTCCAGGGCGACCGTCGCGAGCGCCTCGCGCAGGCCCAGTGGGAAGCAGAGCACGACCGGCGTGGAGCCGGCACCCACGCCCCCTCGTCCCCGCCGGGCGCGCACACCGAGCCGTCCACGCCCCCGCCGGCGCCGAAAGACCGCTGACACTGAATTCTGGTCGTGGTGCCATGGCGTCGATCTCTGTCGGAAATCTTCGCAGAGGTGCTCACGCGGCACATTTCACATTCGAACGGGTGCCATTGTTTTCGGAGTAAATGCATTGTCGGGCCAGAGGCGGTAAATTGATCTCGCCCGCGAGTCACGCATTCGCGGAACGCCCCTCCCCAAACCCGATTTCAGATGGAGAAAAATGGCTCAGCGTGTCGAAGTGGTGTTGATTGATGACATCGATGGTGGAAATGCGGCCGAGACGGTGACCTTTGCCCTCGACGGCGTCACGTACGAGATCGACCTGTCCGAAGAGAATGCCCGCAGGCTGCGCGACGACTTCGCGACGTGGACCGGTCACGCGCGCCGGGCGGGCACGGCCAAGGCTGCTTCGCGTCGCCGCGCAGGTGCCGGTTCGGGCGCTGCGAAGCGCACCGACCTCGCCGCCGTGCGCGAGTGGGCCCGCGCCAACGGCCACGACGTCTCCGACCGCGGCCGCATCTCGGCCGACGTCCAGGCGGCCTACGACAAGGCGCACTGACCGAACCGGTCACGACGGACGAGAGGGCCCGGCACACCACAGGTGCCGGGCCCTCTCGCGTCCCCCTACCCGGTGGCGCGGAGGTCAACCAGCGATCGCTGCGGCGAGGTCGCCGTCGCGCGCGACGCGCTCGAGCACCTCGTCCGCGGTCAGCTGGGTGAGCTCGCCACCCGCTGCCCCTGCCTCGATCTCGTCCCACGAGCGCGGCGCGGCCACGGTCGGGCGCTCCCGGCCGCGCAGCGAGTAGGGGCACACCGTCGTCTTGGCAGCGACGTTCTGGCTCCAGTCGAGGAAGATCTTGCCGGGCCGCAGCTCCTTGGCCATCTTCCACACGATGAGGTCGGGGTGGGCCTTGGTCAGCTCCTGTGCGAGCTGCTGGACGGTGTCGCGGATCTCGTCGCTCGTGTGCGCTCCGGGCAACACGGCATACAGCTGGAGCCCCTTGCTGCCGCTCGTCACCGGCAGGGTGTCGAGCCCGATGCCACTGAGCCGCTCGCGCACGATGAGCGCGACCCGCGCGCACTCGTGCAGCCCGGTGCCAGGACCGGGGTCGAGGTCGATGACGAGCCGGTCGGGGCCCCGCGCCTCCGCGTCGCGCCCCTCCCCCTCGTAGCGCCACTGGTGCACGTGCAGCTCGAGGGAGTTGAGGTTGGCGAAGTACGTCAGTCCCGCCAGGTCGTCGATGAGCGGGAAGACGGGGTCGCGCCCGACGCGGCGGATCCACGCCGGCGTGCCCGCGGGGATGTTCTTCTCGAAGAACTGCATGTCGCCGACCCCGTGCGGGAAGCGGATCCGTGTGACCGCGCGGTCGCGCAGGTGCGGCAGGATCACCGGCGCGATGCGCGCGTAGTAGTCGAGCACCTGCGCCTTGGTCGTGCCGGTGCGGGGATACATCACCTTCTCGAGGCTCGACAGCCTCATCCGCCGGCCGTCGACCTCGACCGTGACCTTGGTGGCCTCGTAGGGCATCACTCACCGCCCGCGTGGTCGTCGACGTCGCCGGGGGTGAGGTCGCTTCGCAGGCCCTTGTATGCCGGCTGGCGCAGCTTGCCCTGCCCGCTCAGTCCCAGCGACTGCACGTCGGCGACGAGGACCGGGTGGACCCAGGTGGCGCCGGCGGAGTCCTCGACGGGGACGTCTGTGGCGAAAGGGGATTCGGCGGCCGTCAGGGACTCGAGGTCGCGCATGAGGGCCTGTCCTGTCTTGCCGGCGAGGCCGGAGCCGACGCGTCCCAGGTAGCGGAGGCCCCCGGGGCCGGGCACACCGACGAGCACCGCTCCCAGGCGGCGTGACACCGTGCCGGCGGACTCGGGGCGCCACCCGCCGATGACGACCGAGACCGTGCCCCGGTGGGGGGACTTGAGCCAGAGGGGCGACCGCAGGCCGGGGACGTAGACCGAGTCGACGCGCTTGGACACGATGCCCTCGAGACCCTGCTCCTTCGTCGCCGCGTGGAGCGTCGCCCCGTCGGCGAAGGTCGGTGGCGTCTGCCACCGGGGACCGGCGAGCTCGAGCCGTTCGAGCGTCGCGCGGCGGTCGGTCCAGGGGCGGGACAGCAGCTCCACGCCGTAGAGCCTCAGCAGGTCGAACGTCATGAGGGTGACCGGTGCGGCCTCGGCGAGCAGTGCCGCCCGCCGGGCGTCGGTGACGTGGAAGCGTTCGGCCATCGCGGCGAACGACGGGATGCCGTCCCGTATCGAGACGATCTCACCGTCGAGGAGCATGTCTGCGTACTCGTCGGCGAGGCCGCGCAGCTCGGGAAAGGCGACCGTGACGTCGCGTTCCGTGCGCGAGAAGAGGCGGATCTCGCCGTCGCTCACGTCGGCCAGCACCCGCATACCGTCCCATTTCACCTCGTGCTGCCAGCGGTCTCCGACCGGAATGGTCGTCGTTGCCGTCGCGAGCATGGGGCGCATGGGTGCATTCTTGTTCCCATGCGAGCCATCTGGAAAGGCGCCGTGTCGTTCGGCCTCGTCAATGTGCCGGTTCGACTCTTCTCGGCGACGGAGAACCACGACGTGCAGTTCCGGCAGGTTCACGAGAAGGACGGTGGCCGCATCAAGTACCAACGCGTCTGCTCGATCGACGGCGAGGAGGTGCCCTACTCCGACATCGCCAAGGGATATGAGGCGGCCGACGGGCAGATGGTCGTGCTGACCGACGAGGACCTCAAGAGTCTTCCGACCCGGTCGACCAAGGAGATCTCGATCGAGAAGTTCGTGCCGTCCGAGCAGATCGACCCGCTGCTCTTCGACAAGAGCTACTACCTCGAGCCGGACAAGACCGGGCTCAAGCCCTACGTCCTGCTCCGCGACGCGCTCGAGAAGGCCGACCGGATGGCCCTCGTCACCGTGTCGGTGCGCACCCGCATGACCCTCGCGGTGCTCCGGGTGCGCGATGGCGTCATCGTGCTCCAGACCCTGCTCTGGGCGGACGAGGTGCGCGCCCCCGAGTTCGAGTCGCTGTCGGAGGAGACCCACGCGACGGCCAAGGAGCTCGCCATGGCGTCCTCGCTCGTCGACTCGCTGTCGGGCGACTACGAGCCCGAGGAGTTCGAGGACGACTACGCCGAGGCCGTGACGCAGCTCGTCGCGACGAAGATCGAGGGCGGTGACATCACCGAGACGCCCGAGGCCAAGGGCGAGGAGACCGAGGTCGTGGACCTGCTCGCGGCCCTGCAGCGCAGCGTCGACAAGGCCAAGGCGGCCAAGACCGGCGGGTCCCCCAGCGACTCCGGGTCGTCGGACGAAGGCGCGGCCACGAAGACCGCGGCCAAGCCTGCGGCCAAGAAGGCGACGACGACGAAGACCACCGCGAAGAAGACGACGGCCAAGAAGACCGCCAAGGCCACGGCCAAGACCACGACGAAGAAGGCGGCGGCCAAGAAGGCGAGCTGACCCGACCCGACGGGACGCGCCCTCGCCCGCTGGCGACGTTGGTCACGTCGACGGCATACGCCTTCTTTCGGGCACCCGCTGCGCGAGGATGAAGACGTGCGGACGGCGACGATCGACGAGCTCACCCAGCGGCTGCGGACACTTCCCGAGAACCCTCGTGTCGTCGTCAGCGGGAACATGGCGGTGCCGTGGGAGGCGGTGCGGGCACTCGACGAGGCACAGCCCACCTACGTGCTGCACGCCCTGAACGCGCCCGCGGGCCTGCCCACGCGCGAGGGCGTGACCGTCGAGACGTGCTTCGTCGGTCCGGGTATGCGACGGCACCCGCGCCTGCGCTACGTGCCGTCCCGTCTCTCGCTCGTCCCGCTGCTCTTCGGCCGCGCCCTGCCGCCCGACGCCGTGCTGCTGCACTGCGCGCCACCGCGGCACGGCCAGGTGAGCATGGGCCTGGAGGTCAACGTGCTGCCGGCCGCGCTCGAGGCGTGCCGCGCCCGAGGCGGGCTCGTCGTGGCCGTCGTCAACCCGCAGATGCCCTACACGTTCGGTGACGCGGAGGTGCCGCTGGAGCACATCGACCTCATGATCGAGGTCGACTCCGCCCTGGCGTCGCTCGCCGCGGCGCCGCCGGACCCCGAGAGCCGGGTCATCGGTGAGCGCGTCGCGGCCATGGTCAAGGACGGCGCGACGATGCAGCTCGGCATCGGCGCCGTGCCCGACGCCACCCTGGCCGGTCTGACGTCGCGCCGCGGCCTGCGCATGTGGACCGAGATGTTCTCCGACGGCGTGCTCGCCCTCGACGAGGCGGGCGCGCTCGATCCCGACCACCCGCTCGTCACCTCGTTCAGCTTCGGCTCGACCGACCTCTACGCCTGGCTCGACGGCAACCCGCGCGTCCGGATGATGCGCACCGAGAAGACGAACGACCCCGGCCTCATCGCCTCGCAACGGCAGATGACGTCGGTCAACACGGCGCTCGAGGTCGACCTCTTCGGCCAGGCCAACGCCTCGCGGATCAGCGCCCGCATCCACTCGGGGTTCGGCGGACAGACCGACTTCATCGTCGGGGCCCTGCACTCCCCGGGTGGCCAGTCGTTCATCGCGCTGCGCTCGTGGCACCCCAGGGCCGACGTGTCGACGATCGTGCCGTTGCTGTCCGAGCCGGTGACGAGCTTCCAGCAGAGCGCCATCGTCACCGAGCACGGCGTCGCGCCCCTCTGGGGTCGCAGCGAGAAGGACCAGTGCCGCGACATCATCGAGGAGTGCGCGCACCCCCGCGTCCGGGACGACCTGTGGGAGGAGGCCCACGCCCTCGGCCTCGCCTGACCGAGGGCGGATGCCGCTCGGCTCGTAGGGTGACCGCATGCGCTCCTCCTCGCCTGCCCCGTCGTCGCAGCACCGTCCGGTCGCCGTCATCACGGGCGGGACGCGGGGCATCGGCCTCGCCATCGCCCGGGACCTGGCGCCGACCCACCACCTCGTGGTCGGCGGTCGCAACGCGGACTCCGTCGCCGAGGTGGTGGCCTCGCTGCCGTCGGCACAGGGGCTCGTGGCCGACCTCGCCGACTGCACACCGGGCGGCTCGCTGACAACCGCCCTCGACAGCCTCGTGCCACACCTGGATCGGGTCGACGTCCTCGTGCACTCCGCCGGCGTCCTGCGCAACGGCACCGTCGCAGAGTCGCCGGTGCAGGACTGGGCCGACTCGATGACGGTCAACGTCGTCGCCGTCGCAGCCGTCACGCGGGCCCTGCTCCCCGCCCTGCGCACGGCCCACGGCCTCGTCATCACGGTCAACTCCGGATCGGGGCTGACGGCGAGCCCGGCCTCCGGTGCCTACTGCGCCTCGAAGTTCGCCCTCCGCGCGTTCAGCGACTCGCTGCGGCAGGAGGAGCGCGAGCACGGTGTGCGTGTGACGTCGCTGCACCCGGGACGCGTCGACACGGACATGCAGCGCGAGCTCGTCGAGTTCGAGGGTGCGGACTACGACGCCGGCGCCTACCTCGACGTCGCCTCGGTCGTGCGGGCAGCCCGCCTGGCCATCGACGCCGGCCCCGACGCGAGTGTCGACATGGTCTCGGTGCGGCCCCGCGGCTGGCGCCCCGCCACAGCCTGATCCCACCCCAGCACCCGCAACACACCCGGTAACGGTCAGCGCACCGGGGTTGCAACCGGCGCGCGTTGACCGCTACCGGGTGTGTTGCCGGGGGGTGGTGTTGCTCAGATGCGGCTGGCTCCACGCGTCGGCACGAGCGCGAGGCGGGCGAAGGCGAGCGCCTCGGCGAGGTCGACCTCTCGCTGTGTGCGCGCGACCTTGCGGGTCGAGACCTCGACGACCACCTCCCCGTCCCACCGGCTGTCGGCCAGGAGCTCGAGCACCGCGGCGCACGGCTGGGCACCGCGGCCCGGGACGAGGTGCTCGTCGAGGAACGAGCCGAGACCGTCGGCCAGGTGCAGGTGCGCGAGCCGGTCACCGAGACCCTGCGCCATCGCCAGCGCGTCGGAGCCGGCGGTCGCCGTGTGCGACAGGTCCAGGGTCACGTTGTCGTAGGGCTGGTCCACGGGGTCCCAGTGCGGGAGGTAGGCCATGACGTCACGGCGCGCGGTGCGCCAGGGGTACATGTTCTCCACGGCGAGACGGATCCCGGACTCGTGCTCGCGCCGCGCCACCCCGTCGACGAACCCGGCGGCATACTCCCGCTGCCAGCGGAAGGGCGGGTGCAGCACGACGGTGCCGGCCCCGACCTCCAGGGCGAGGTCGATGGAGCGGTCGACCTTGCCCCAGGGGTCGGTGCCCCAGACGCGCTGCGTGAGCAGCAGGGTCGGGGCGTGCACCGAGACGATCGGCAGCGCGTGCAGCTCGGACAGCGCCCGCAGCGCTCCCGCCTCGCGCGTCACGGGGTCGGTCCAGACCATGACCTCGATCGCGTCGTAGCCGAGCCGCGCCGCCGTCGCGAAGGCGGTCGCCGCGTTGTCGGGGTAGAGCGAGGCGGTCGACAGGCCGACCCGGATCGTCATGCGGCCATTGTGCGCCACCCCGCCGAGACGGCTCGGGCCGGTCCACGCTGGGCGTCAGGACCCGGACGTCAGGAGGTGAGGTGGTCGAGGCGCCGGAGGATGAGACCCTCGCGCAGGGCCCACGGGCAGATGTCGAGCTGCTCGACCTGGAGCAGGTCGAGGGCCGCCTCGGCGACCAGCGCGCCGGCATACAGCTGCCGAGCCCGCCCCTCGGAGACGCCGGGCAGCTGGGAGCGCGCGGCCGCGTCGAGTCGCGCGGCACGCGCGACGATCTGGCGGAGGTCGTCCCGCGAGAGGGTGCGCGGCACGAACGGGCCCTCTGCCCGCGGAGCGGCCCCGGCGATCCGCGCGAGCGAGCGCATCGTCTTGGACGTGCCGACGGCGCGGTCCGGCGAGCCGGACGCCAGGAGGGGGCGCACGTGCTGCGCCAGGGTGGTGCGCACGTGCGCCCGCAGCTCACGGGACGCCGCCTCGGTCGGCGGGTCGTCGTGCAGGCGCTCGCGGGTCAGCCGCCCGGCGCCCAGCGGCAGGCTGAGGGCGACGTCGGGCTCCTCGTCGAGACCGGTGGCGAGCTCGAGGGACCCGCCGCCGATGTCGACGACGAGGAGCCGGCCGCTCGACCACCCGAACCAGCGCCGCACGGCGAGGAAGGTCATCCGGGCCTCGTCCGAGCCGCTCAGGGCCTCGAGCTCGACACCCGTCTCGGCCCGCACGCGCGCGATGACGGCGTCACCGTTGGGCGACTCGCGCAACGCCGAGGTCGCGAAGGCGAAGAGGTCGCCGACGCCCTGGTCCTCCGCGACCCCGAGGCACTCGCGGATGAAGCCGACGAGGCGGTCGGCGGTCTCGTCGCTGACCCGACCGTCGGCCTGGAGGCTCTCCGACAGGCGCAGCTCGGTCTTGTGCGAGAAGGCCGGCAGCGGCTGCGCGCCGGCGTGGGCGTCGACGACGAGGAGGTGGACCGTGTTGGACCCGATGTCGATGACGCCCAGGCGCATGCCCCAACCCTAGTGCCGCGTTCCCGGTCGCCCGGGGACGCCCGGGCTCAGACGAGGGCGTATGCCGTCAGGCGGAGCGGCGGCTCAGCGTGAGCGACGCGAGGGCCAGGGCTCCGGCGATGAAGGCCGCGACGATGCCGAGGTCGCCCAGGACCGCGGTGACGGGGTCGGCGTTGGCGGCGATCTCCTTCATCGCGTCGACGGCGTAGGACAGCGGCAGGAGGTTGCTGACCCACTCGAGCACGGTCGGCAGCTGGTCCCGGGGGACGAGCAGGCCGCACAGCAGGAACTGCGGCAGGAGGAAGGCCGGCATGAACTGCACCGCCTGGAACTCGGTCCGCGCGAAGCCGCTCGCGAGCAGACCGAGTGCCGTGCCGAGGACGGCGTCGAAGACGGCGACGACGACGAGCAGCCACAGCGGTCCGGCGACGTCCAGACCGCACACCCACACGGCGAATCCCGTTGCGATCAGGGCCTGCACGGCTGAGAGCGCTCCGAAGGCGGCGGCATACCCCATCATGAAGTCGCCCTTGCCCATCGGCGTCGTGAGGAGGCGCTCGAGCGTGCCGGTCTGGCGCTCGCGCAGGGTCGCGACGGAGGTCACGATGAACATGACGATCATCGGGAAGACGCCGAGCAGGGCCGGCCCGATGGCGTTGAAGACGTGGGTGCCGTTGTAGATCCAGGCGAGCAGGCCGAGGAGCACGCAGGGCACGACGATGATGAGGGCGATGGTGCGGCGGTCGGTGCGCACCTGGCGCAGCACGCGGCCCGAGGTGGCGACGGTGAGCCCGGCGTTCATGACGCCCGCCTCTCCCCGGCCCGGGCGGTCTCGGCGTCGATGAGGGCGAGGAAGGCGGCATCGGCGTCGACGGCGCCGGTCTGCTGGAGCAGCTCGGCCGGGGTGACGTCGGCGAGGACGCGGCCCTCGCGGAGCAGCACGAGCCGGTCGCAGCGGGTGGCCTCGTCCATGACGTGACTCGACACGACGAGCGAGTGCCCGCGGTCGGCGAGGTGGCGGAAGAAGTCCCAGAGGTCTCGTCGCAGCACCGGGTCGAGGCCGACGGTGGGCTCGTCGAGGACGAGCAGGCTCGGCCGTCCGACGAGGGCGGCGGCGAGGGACACCCGGGACTCCTGCCCGCCCGACAGGTCCTGGACGAGCTGATCGGCATACGAGACGAGGTCGACCTCGGCGAGCGTGCGGTCGACGGCCTCGCTCAGCTCGGCGCCGCGCAGGCCGATGGCGCGGCCGAAGTAGACGACGTTGTCGCGCACGCTGAGGTCGGCGTAGACGCTGGGGCTCTGCGTGACGTAGCCGACGCGGTCACGCAGCACGGGCGACCCCGCCGGGTGACCGAGCACCGTGACGGTGCCGGACTCGATGATCTGCACCCCCACGATGCATCGCATGAGCGTGGACTTGCCCGAGCCGGAGGGGCCGAGCAGCCCGACGACCTGCCCACCGGGGATCTCGAGGTCGAGCCCCGGGATGACCCGGCGCTTCCCGCGCACCACCTGGAGGCCGCTCACGGCGACCGCAGGACCCGTGTTATTCATCATGCGATGAAATCTACCCCTCTCCGGGAAACCTGTCCACGAGATGCAGCTGGAGCACGGGGCCGATCCGTTCGACGAGCTCGTCGCGAGTCGCGTCCGCCACCGCCGGCAGCCGGATGACGTAGCGCGCGACGATGAGCCCGATCATCTGCGTGGCCGCCAGCGCACCGCGCAGCTGCGGGTCCGGGACCCCCGTGCTGGCCGCGATCCGCCCGAACACCTCGCGACCGAGGAACTCGCGCAGCATCCGGGCTGCCTCCTCGCTCGTCATGCTCGAGCGGACGAGGGCCACGAGCGCGTCCCGGCGCGCGGGGGGCTCCCACACCGTCAGGAAGGTCTCGACGATGCGCCAGCCGAGCCGGTCGACGTCGCCCGCGGTGATGTGCTCGATGAGCTCCGCGGGGTTCACCGGCACGTCGAGGGTCTCCGCGAAGAGCGCGGCCTTGCCCTCGAAGTAGTGGTGCACCAGAGCCGGGTCCACCCCGGCCTCCCGGGCGATGCCACGCACGCTCGCCTTGTCGTAGCCCTTGGCCGCGAAGGACTTCCGTGCGGCCTCGAGGATCGCGGCACGGGTGTCCACCCCGCCGGGACGTCGACCGCGGCCCTTCGCGGTCACGCCCTCCTGTGCGCTCGAGGTCATGGGCTCACGCTAGCCCCATCCGTGGGGGGTCTCGTCGCGCCGTCACCCGCGCACACACGGGCGCACACGGCATACGCAGGCATTTCAACCTCGCGACCCGGCGTCCACGACGTGGCCCTCGCCTGGCGCGGTCCGAATGTCGGCGGCATAGGGTGAGCCGGTGGCTGAAGCACCTCTGGACCTCCCCCGCGTCTGGGTCGAGTTCACCGACCCCGCCGACCCGAACCAGCGCTACCGGTGCGACCTGACGTGGCTGACGAGCAGCTGGTCGTGCATCTTCGGCAGCGGCTGCCAGGGCATCTACGCCGGCCGGCCCGACGACGGCTGCTGCACGCTCGGCGCGCACTTCACCGAGAAGGACGACTGGAAGCGCGTCGAGAAGGCCGTCGAGGAGCTCGGTGAGGACGAGTGGCAGTACCACCCCGTCGGCCGCGCCACCGGCAGCAAGGACGACTGGACCGAGAAGGAGGACGGCGCCCGCAAGACGAAGGTCGTCGACGGCGCGTGCATCTTCCTCAACCGGCCCGGCTTCCCCGCGGGCGCCGGCTGCGCCCTGCACCAGCACGCCGTCCTGACCGGGGTCGAGCCGCACACGCTCAAGCCCGACGTCTGCTGGCAGCTGCCGATCCGGCGCACCTTCCGCACGGTCGAGCTGCCCGACGACACGAGCTACCTCGAGGTGACGATCACCGAGTACGACCGCCGCGGCTGGGGTCCGGGCGGCCACGATCTCGACTGGTACTGCTCGGGCAACTCCGAGGCGCACGTGGGCCGCGAACCGGTCTACCGCTCCAACGCCCCCGAGCTCACCGAGCTGATGGGCCCGCTGGCCTACGCCGAGCTGGCGATCCGCGCCGAGGCGCACCTCGCCCAGGTCAAGGCCGTCCGAGCCCGCGGCGTGCGCAAGCTGTTGCCCCTGCTCGTGCACCCGGCCACCCTCGAGGCGCAGAGGACGAAGTGACGTCGCGATGAGCGAGATCATCCCCTCCCCCAACATCTGGGAGACGCCCGACGTCTACGAGGTCGAGAACCGCGGCGTCGACCGCGCGCACGTCATCGAGGACGCCATGCGCTCGGTGCTCGACTGGTCTGGGCTCGACGTCGTCGACATCGGGTGCGGCACCGGTTACCACCTGCCGTACTTCGCCCGCGACGCCCGCTCGGTCGTCGGCGTCGAGCCGCACCCACCGCTGGCCACCCTTGCGGCGCAACGCATCTCGGGTATGCCGTCAGTCTCGGTCCGCGAGGAGGGTGCGGCCGCGCTCGGGGTGCCCGACGGCTCGTTCGACGTGGCGCACGCTCGGTGGGCGTACTTCTTCGGGCCGGGCTGCGAGCCGGGCCTGGCCGAGCTGGAACGGGTCGTGCGGCCGGGCGGCGCGGCCTTCGTGCTCGACAACGACGCGACGCGCTCGACCTTCGGCCGGTGGTTCCGGCGTGCCTTGCCGACCTACGACCCGCGGGCCGTCGAACGCTTCTGGGAGCGGCAGGGCTGGTCGCGCGAGCGGCTCGACATCCGCTGGGACTTCGACTCGCGCGAGGACTTCGAGGCCGTCGTCGGCATCGAGTTCGCACCCGAGCACGCCGACCTCATCCTCGCCGAGCATCCCGACGCCACGGGCGTCGACTACGCCGTCAACCTCTGGTACCGCCACTTCTGACCCACCCTCCCCCTTTTTCCACCGTCGAGAGGCCACGTTCGGCCGCCGACCGGTCGAGAGGCCACGTTCGGCCCTGGTCCACAGGCGGTCGAGTGACCACACGTGGCCTTTCGACCGATACCTGGCGGCCACACATGGCCTCTCGACGAGTGGGAGGCGGCCAGACGTGGCCTTTCGACGGTTGCGTGGCGGCCACACGTGGCCTTTCGACGGTTTCAGTCGGTGAGGTCGAGGGCGATGTCGACGATGGGCGAGCTGTGCGTCAGGCCGCCGACCGACACGAAGTCGACCCCGGTCGCGGCATAGTCGCCGACGACCTCGAGGGTGAGCCCGCCCGTCGCCTCGATCTCGACGGGTTCACCTGCGGCGCGGAGCAGCTCGACCGTCTCGCGCAGCACGTCGACCGACATGTTGTCGCACATGATGAAGCGCGCCCCCGCGTCGTAGGCCTCCTGCGCCTCGGCCGGCGTCGTCACCTCGACCTGCACGTCGACGTGCGGGAAGCGCTCGCGCACGAGGCCGTATGCCGCCGCCACCGAGCCGGCTGCGAGCTTGTGGTTGTCCTTGATCATCGCGACGTCGTAGAGGCCCATGCGCTTGTTGGTGCCACCACCGCACCGCACGGCGTACTTCTCGAGCCAGCGCATGCCGGGCGTGGTCTTGCGGGTGTCGAGGACCATGGTCGAGGTGCCGCCGAGCGCGTCGGCCCAGCGCCGCGTGTGCGTGGCCACGCCCGAGAGCCGGCTCATGATGTTGAGGATCGTGCGCTCGGCGACGAGGATGACCTGGGTCGGGCCGGTGAGCCGTGCGATGACGTCACCCCTCTCGAGCCGGGCACCGTCGTCGTTGACGACCTCGACCGACGGCACCTCTCCCCCGACCTTCCCGGCGACCGCGGCGAGCACGAGAGCGATGACCGGAACGCCGGCGACGACACCCGGGGCGCGGGCGACGATCTCAGCGGTGCGCGTCTGGTCAGCCGGGATCGTGGCCAGGGTCGTCACGTCGACGCCGTCTGGACCGAGGTCCTCTCGCAGGGCCACGTCGACGAGCGCGGTCGCCCACTCGTGCGGGAAGCCGCTCAGTCCGTCGGTGGTCACCGGTGTCCTCTCAGCCGTGAGTAGTCTTCTGCCGCAGTCGTGCCCGAGGCCTGGTGGTCGAGGTCGAGGCCGTCGAGGTTCGAGCGTGGCACAGGCACCACACGGGTCTCGAGAACCCCGGCGTCGGAGCGCTGCAGGTGCACATGGTGCAGGAAGTTCTCGTCGTCGCGCGACGGGAAGTCCTCGCGCACGTGACCGCCACGGGTCTCGTCCCGGAGGGCCGCGGCATACGTCAGGGCGCGGCCGAGGTGGAGCAGGTTGGTCGCCTCCCAGCTCTTGGGTCCGCCCTGCTTGTCGGCGTCGTCGGTGACTGCACGAGCCGCGAGCGCGGCGAGGGTCTCCTGCGTCGCGGCGAGCGAGACTGCCGAGCGGACCGTCCCTGACCCCGCGGTCATGGCGCGTTGCACGTCCAGCCGGCGCTTGCCGCGGATCAGCTCCGGGGTTCCGACGGGTGCGGCGGGCGTCGTCTCGGGGAGCTCACCCGCACCGAGACGGGTCGTGAGGTCGTCGGCGATGCGGCGGGCGAAGACGAGCCCCTCCAGGAGCGAGTTGCTCGCAAGACGGTTGGCCCCGTGCACGCCGGTGCACGACGTCTCGCCGCACGCGTAGAGACCCTCGAGCGAGGACCGTCCCCGCAGGTCGGTGCGCACCCCTCCGCTGGCGTAGTGCTGCGCCGGTGCAACCGGCAGCAGCTGCGTCGCGGGGTCGAACCCGAGCTCGCGACAGCGGGAGACGATCGACGGGAAGCGCTGCTCGAGGAACTCGGCGCCGAGGTCACGGCAGTCGAGGTAGACGTGGTCGGTGCCCGTCTCGCGCATCCGGGCGATGATCGCGCGGGCGACGACGTCACGGGGCGCGAGGTCGGCGAGGGGGTGCTGACCCTGCATGAACCGCTCGCCTTCCTCGTCGACGAGGAAGGCACCCTCGCCCCGGACCGCCTCGGAGATGAGGGGCTGCTGGCCGCGCGAGCCCTCGCCGAGCCACAGCACGGTGGGGTGGAACTGCACGAACTCGAGGTCGGCGAGCACGGCGCCGGCCCGCAGCGCGGCGGCCATGCCATCGCCCGTCGCCACCGACGGGTTCGTCGTCGAGGCGTAGATCTGGCCGAGACCACCGGTTGCGAGCACGACGGCGCGGGCGTGGGCGGCACCGACACCGTCGACCTGGCCCTCGCCGATGACGTGGAGCGTGACGCCGCAGACCCGCTGGTCCGCATCGGTGAGCAGGTCGACGACCAGCGCGTGCTCGATGACCTCGATGCCCGGGTCGTCGCGCACCCGGTCGAGCGCCGCGATGAGGGCGCGGCTGATCTCTCGTCCCGTCGCGTCGCCACCGGCGTGCAGGATGCGGTCGCGGTGGTGGCCGCCCTCGCGGGTCAGCGACAGCCCACCCGTGTCGCCACGGTCGAACTCCGCCCCGAGCGCGATGAGGTCCCAGACGGCGTCCGTGCCCTCCCGCACGAGGGTCTCGACGGCGTCGACGTCACAGAGGCCGACGCCCGCGACGAGCGTGTCGTGGATGTGCTCGGCGGGGCTGTCCTCCGGCGACATGACGGCGGCGATCCCGCCCTGTGCCCAGGCCGTCGACCCCTCGTCGAGCACCGTCTTCGTCACGAGCAGGACGCGGTCGACGCGTCGGCGCAGGCGCAGCGCGGTCGTGAGCCCGGCGATGCCGGAGCCGACGACGATGACGTCAGCCGTGGTCGTCCAGCCGGGCGCAGGCGCACGCAGCCGCCGGGGGACGGTCACGTCGGGGAGCCCGCTCTGCGGCATACGGCTGGCCTCTCAGTCCTGGGTCTGGTGCTGGGTCTCGTGCTGGGTCTCGTGCTGGGTCTCGTGCTGGGTCTCGTGCTGGCACTCGTGGTGGCGCCCGGTCACGGCCGAGGTCATCAGGCCGAATCCGTCCGGCACGTCCCCTGCATCGTGCCCCACCTCGACGACGTGGTTGCGCTCGTCCACGAAGACGACGTGCGGCTCGAACGTACGCGCCTCGGCATCGTCCATCGCGGCATAGGCGATGATGATGACCGTGTCGCCCGGCGAGATGAGCCGTGCGGCGGCGCCGTTGATGCAGACGATCCCCGTGCCCCGCTCGCCCTCGATCGCATACGTCGTCAGGCGGTTGCCGTTGTCGACGTCGACGACGTCGACCTGCTGGCCCGGCCACAGATCGGCCGCGTCGAGCAGGTCGCGGTCGATCGTCAGCGAACCGACGTAGTGCAGGTCGGCCTGCGTCACCGTCGCACGGTGGATCTTCGAGTGGAGCATGAAACGCTGCACGATGGGCTTCCTCGGGGACTGTCGACGGCGAGCGCCGTTGTGGGAGAGCGGGACTCAGGCCGCTCAGGTCTGCGTGAAGGTCTCGAGCGCCCCGCCGCCGGGGCCGACGAGGACCGGCAGGTTGTCGATGAGGCGGGTCGTGCCGACCCGACCGGCCACGGCCAGCAGCGCTTCGCCGCGATACCACTCCGGCACGTCCTCGAGGGTGTCCGGATGGACGAGCACGAGGTAGTCGATGAGCGCGAGCGGCTCGCGCACGAGCACGGACCGCGCGGCGCGACGGACCGCCGACGGGCCCTCGGGCGCCGCTGCCGCGCCGGCGCGCAGGGCGGCCGAGAGGCACAGGGCCGTCTCGCGGTCGGACGCCGTGAGGTAGGTGTTGCGGCTCGACATCGCGAGGCCGTCGGACTCGCGCACGGTCGGCACCGCCACGACACGCACCGGGAAGTCGAGGTCGCGACACATCCGGCGGATGAGCAGCAGCTGCTGGGCGTCCTTCTGCCCAAAGTAGGCCGCGCTGCACCGCGTCAGGTGCATGAGCTTGCCGACGACCGTGAGCATGCCGTCGAAGTGCCCGGGCCGGGCCTGGCCCTCGAGGACGTCGCCGAGCGGACCTGCGGAGACGCGCACCCCCGGGTCGCCCTCGGGGTAGACGACGTCGGGGGTCGGCGCGAAGACGAGGTCGACACCAGCGGCTGTGCAGATCTCGAGGTCGGCATCGAAGGTGCGCGGGTAGCGCGAGAGGTCCTCCTTGGGCCCGAACTGGAGCGGGTTGAGGAAGATCGTCACGACCACGTGGCGGTGCGCCTGGCGCGCCTGGTGGATCAGCGTCGCGTGTCCCTCGTGCAGGGCACCCATGGTCATGACGACGGCGATGTCGCCGTCGTCCAGCGCAGACCGGGCCTCGTGCAGCTCCTCACGGGTGCGGGCGACGACGGGGGCGATGGGCGGCGACGCGGGTGGCGCGGTGGTGTCGGTCACGGTTGGTCCTCCTCGTGCGCGAGCAGCTCGAGCAGCGGGTCGGCGTCGGAGGCGCGGAGGCGTCCGCTCAGCAGGGCACGCTGCGCCGTCGCGCGGGCCAGAGCCAGGTAGGTCGGGCGGATGTCCGGGGCCACCTTGCGCAGCATCGCGACGTGCTCGGCAACGGTACCGGCATCGCCGCGCGCCACCGGACCGGTGAGGGCTGCGTCACCTCGCTGGAGCGTGTTGGACAGGGCGGCCGTGAGCAGTGGCTCGAGGACACGCGCGGGGTCCTCGACCCCCGCGTCGACGAGCAGCTGCATCGACTGGGCGACCAGGGTGACGAGGTGGTTCGAGCCGTGGGCCAGGGCGGCGTGGTAGGTGACGCGGTCCTCCTCCGCGACCCAGACCGGGTCGCCGCCCATCTCGATCACGAGCGCCTCGCCGAGGGGCCGCGCGAGATCGGGGGTCGTCACGCCGAAGCAGCAGTCGTGCAGCCGGTCGAGGTCGAGCGGCGTGCCGGTGAACGTCATGGCCGGGTGGATCGCGAGCGGCACGATGTCGCTGCCGGCCGCCGACTCGAACACCGAGATGCCGTGCGCCCCGGACGTGTGCATGACGAGCTGGCCGGGCGTGAAGGTGCCGGTCGCGCTCAGCCCCGCGATGAGGTCGGCGAGGGCGTCGTCGGGCACGGCGAGCACCACGAGGTGGGCGCCGGCGACGACCTCGGGGATCGGCTTGACCGGCACTCCCGGCAGCAGGGTGGCGGCCCGCTCGAGGCTCTCCTCGCTGACGGCCGAGACGGCGCTGACGACGTGGCCGGCGCGGGCCAGAGCGGCTCCGAGGACGGCTCCGACGCGCCCGGCGCCCACGATGCCGACGTCGAAGCGCGCGGGACGCTCGTGCGGGGTGCTCACCCACGGCACGCTATCGCCTACAGTCCGGAGGCGTGGATCCCGTTCCCTGGCGCGACGCGTGGCACGAGGCGTTGTATGCCGCCGGGCGGGGTTTCTACGTCGCGCGCGGCGGTCCCGCCGCCCACTTCACGACAGCCGCACACGGTCCGACGGGACGCGTGCTCGCCGAGGCGGTGCTCGGGCTGTGGGCCGCCGAGCACGGCGCGGCGCCCCCCTCGGTCGTCGTCGACGTCGGCGCGGGCCGCGGCGAGCTCGCGACGCACCTGTTGGCCGCCCTCGAACACTCCGGGTCCAGGTATGCCGTCGCGCCCCCTCGCGACGGATCACCTCGACCCAGCGACGCCACCTCCGGGTCGAGGTATGCCGTCGCGCCCCCTCGCGACGGATCACCTCGCCCGCGGGTGGTGGCGGTGGACGTCGTCGACCGTCCGGAGGGGCTCGACCAGCACGTCGAGTGGCTCCGCTCCCCCGGCGGCGCGGGCCTCCCGCCCGAGCTCACCGACCTGCGCGACGCGCTCGTCGTCGCGCACGAGTGGCTCGACGTCGTCCCGTGCACGGTGGCCGAGGTCGACGACGACGGCACCCCCCGCGAGGTCCTCGTCGACCCCGCGTCGGGCGAGGAGTCCCGCGGTGCCATGCTCACCGACGCGGACCGTCGCTGGGCCGAGGCCCACTGGCCGACCACCAGGCCGGGCGACCGCATCGAGGTCGGCCGCGCCCGTGACGACGCGTGGTCCGACCTCGTCTCGCGCGTCGCCTCGGGCACGCTCGTCGCGGTGGACTACGGCCACACGGCGACGACGCGTCCCCTCGGTGGGACGCTCACGGCGTACGCCGGCGGTCAGCTGACCCCACCGGTGCCCGACGGGTCGTGCGACCTCACGGCCCACGTCGCGATGGACACGCTCGACGCGGACGTCGTGCGCACCCAGCGAGAGGCGCTGCAGGCCCTGGGGCTGACGGGCGCCATCCCGCCGCACGCGCTCGCGAGCGCCGACCCGGTCGCCTACCTCGCGGCGCTCGAGCGGGCCGGCGCCGAGGCGCGGCTGCTCGACGGGGACGGCTTCGGCGGCTTCTGGTGGGCCGTCAAGCGCGTTCCGGGCACGCCGTAACCTGAAGAGCATGCGTCGTCTCGCCTCAGCACTGCTCGCCCTGGGGCTGCTCGTCATGGTCCCCTCGGCGGCCTTCGCCCACGACGTGCTCGAGCGGACCAACCCGGCGGACGGCACGACCGTCACGCACCTGCCGAGCTCGGTGATACTCACCTTCTCCGAGGCGCCCCTCACGATCGGCGCGCAGGTCGTCGTCACCGGTCCCTCAGGACCCGTGTCGTCCGGCGCCCCGACGATCAAGGGCCGCGACGTCTCCCAGGCCATCGAAGCCACGGCCCCGGGCGGGGACTACACGGTGTCCTACCGCGTCACGTCCGACGACGGTCACCCCGTGACGGGCACCTTCTCGTTCCACGCGACGACCGGGCTCGACGGCTCGACGGCGACCGCGGGGGCCACGGTGCACGTCAAGCCGGTCGCCGCCACCGACGACCAGGGCTCACTCCTCGTGCCGATCCTGCTCACGATCGTGGGCACGGTCGTGCTGCTCGGGGTGGGTGGCTTCCTCGTGCTGCGCGGCCGCACGGCCGACCGGTCCTGACGCCCCCCCGGAGGGGTCAGCGGGGATCTGGCACCGAGTCCGTCGCCGGCAGCGGCTGGTTGAGGACCCAGCGGTGGCCGAAGGGGTCGTGGAAGACCGCGAGCCGGCCGATCGGCGGGTTGTCCTCGGGACCGCGGTCGAGCGTCGCGCCGCCCGCCTGCACCCGGCGGCAGCGCTCGTCGATGTCGGACACCGTGAGGTGCAGGGTCACGGCGTTGCCGCGCCCGGGGTCCGGGGCTGCCACACCTGCCTCGTCGAACGCGTCGGACATCATCCAGCTCGCTCCGTCGACGTCCAGCTCGCAGTGGCCGACGCGCCCGTCGTCCATGACGATCGGATCGACGGTCAGCTCGGCGCCGAGATGCTCGCGGTACCACTCGATCGCGCTGCGTGAGTCGGCCACGCAGATGTAGGGCGTGAGCTCACTCATGCCGTCCACGTCTCACTCGCTCGATGCGGCGACCCGGCCACGGGCACGCCCTGCCTGCCGTTCACGACGGGCGACGACGGGCGACGACGAGGCGCTCGTAGCCGCGCAGCACGAACGTCGGCCTGCGGGTGGCGTCGACGACCTCGACCGGTCCGAGTCGTTCGAGCAGTGCCCGGGTCGAGATCTGCAGCTCCATCCGGGCCAGCGGCGCCCCCAGGCAGAAGTGGATGCCGGCACCGAAGGCGAGGTGCGGGTTCGGGTCGCGGTCCGCCACGAAGCGGTCGGGCTCGGCGAAGACGGCAGGGTCGCGATTGGCGGCGCCGAGCAGGGCGGCGACCTTCTCACCGCGGCGGACCGTGACGCCGTGGAGCTCGACGTCCGCCGTCGCGGTGCGCTCGAAGAGGTGGAGCGGTGAGTCGTGCCGCAGCATCTCCTCGACGACCCGGTCGACGGCTCCGGGCTCGTCCAAGGCCGCCACCACGGCCTCGAGCTGGGCGGGGTCCGCCAGGACCGAGGCGAGGCCGTTGCCGAAACCGTTGACGCTGGCCTCGTGGCCCGCGTTGAGCAGCAGGACGACCGTGGCGATGAGCTCGCGCGGCGAGAGCCGGTCGCCGCCGTCACGCTCCTGCACGAGCGAGGTGAGCAGGTCGTCCCCCGGTGCCGCGGCCCGGTCGGCGGCGAGCCGCTCGACGTAGGCCGCGAACTCCTCACAGGCGCGCTGCGCGTCCTGCTGGGCGTGCTCGTCCGGGTCGACCTCGTACATCCGGACGATGGCCTGCGACCAGTCGCGGAGCCGCTTCCAGTCCGCCGTCGGCGCGCCGAGCAGCTCGCAGATGACCAGCACCGGCAGTGGCTCCGCATAGGTGGCGATGACGTCGACCCGGCCGTCGCGCTCGAGGACGTGCTCGACCTCGTCGAGCAGGCCCGCCGCCACCTCCTCGACCCGGGGACGCAGCCGTGCCACGTGCCCGCGGGCGAAGGCGCCCGCGACGAGCCGGCGCAGCCGCGTGTGCTTGGGCGGCTCGGAGTCGAGGATCGAGTCGGCGTGCAACCAGTCGAACGTCGTCCAGCCGTCGTCGCCGCTCGATCGCGGGCGCAGGATGCGGCCGAGCCGACGGTCGCGCAGGACGTCGTTGGCGGCCGCGTGCGTCGTCGTGACCCAGAGGCCCAGCCCCTCGTGCCACAGGACGGGCGCGTGCTCGCGGGCCCGGGCCAGGGCCGCGTAGGGGTCGGCGACGAAAGCGGGATCGCGCAGGTCGAAGGTCGCGCGCGGCACGGGCGTCGGGCTCACGTGTCCACTCTGCCGCACCGGGGCCACCCGGCGGGAGGAGGGGCCACACGGCATACAGCACGGGTCTGGGCCGTAGGCTCGGGCGCATGACGGACACCACCGCCGCGTCGCCGCACCAGCGTCAGGCCCTGACCGTCGGGGTCGGTGCGGGCGGCCTCGCGACGGCCGACATGGTGCTCAACATCGGCCCGCAGCACCCGGCCACGCACGGCGTGCTCCGGCTGCGCATCGTCGTCGACGGCGAGCGGATCGTCAGCGCCGAGCCGATCGTCGGCTACATGCACCGGGGCGCCGAGAAGCTCTTCGAGGTCCGCGACTACCGCCAGATCATCGTGCTCGCCAACCGGCACGACTGGCTCAGCGCCTTCTCCAACGAGCTCGGCGTCGTGCTCGGCGTCGAGCAGATGCTCGGCATGGAGGTGCCCGAACGGGCCGTCTGGGCACGCACCGCGCTCGCGGAGCTCAACCGCGTGCTCAACCACCTGATGTTCCTCGGCAGCTACCCCCTCGAGCTCGGCGCCATCACGCCGGTCTTCCACGCGTTCCGCGAGCGCGAGGAGCTCCAGGCCGTCATGGAGGAGGTGTCGGGCGGGCGCATGCACTACATGTTCAACCGCGTCGGCGGCCTCAAGGAGGACCTCCCGGCCGGGTGGATGGGCCGCGTCGACAACGCGATCGCCAACGTGCGCAAGCGACTTCCCGACCTCGAGCGCCTCATCGTGGGCAACGAGATCCTCGAGGCACGGACGCGTGGGGTGGGGGTCCTGTCGCGGGCCATGGTCGAGGCCTACGGCGTCTCCGGCCCGGTCGCGAGGGCCAGCGGGCTCGACGTCGACCTGCGCCGCGACGCGCCCTACCTCGCCTACGGGGAGCTCTTCGGCGACCAGGGTCCCGGCCGTGTCGTGACCCGTACGGCCGGCGACTGCCTGTCCCGCCTCGAGGTGCTGCTCGAGCAGGTCCACGTCTCGCTCGACGTCGCGCAGGCCTGCCTCGACCGGCTCGTGCAGCTGCCGCGGGGCCCGATCAACGTCAAGCTGCCCAAGGTCCTCAAGGTGCCCGAGGGCGAGATCTACAGCGCGACCGAGAACCCCCTCGGCTTCAACGGCTACTACCTCGTCTCGCGCGGCGAGAAGACGCCGTGGCGGCTCAAGCTGCGCTCCGCGTCGTTCAACAACGTCTCCGTGCTCTCCGAGATGCTGCCGGGCCAGCTCATCGCCGACATGGTCGCGATCCTCGGATCGATGTTCTTCGTCGTCGGGGACATCGACAAGTGAGGGGTCGTATGCCGTCCGCCCGCCCCACGCGCGCGAGTGTCCTGCGGGCCGTGGCCGTCACGGTCATCACGGCCACCATCGCGTTCGCCGCGGCGTGCTCCGACGAGGACACGGTCGACACCATCCCGCCGCCGTGGCCGGCGCGCACCACGACCCCGGACGGGCCGCCCCGGCCGCCGTCCGTCCCGACCACGCCTGCCCCCACGTCGACGGTCACCATCGCCGGCACCACCTGACGCGGGACCCCCGAGGACCTGCGGATGGTGCTGCGTCTGGTGGTGTCATCACCCCACCGGGCGCAGCACCATGACGCACACGATGCAGCAGGGCACGACGCCAGGGGATCAGGCCGGGGGCTGATCCTCGTCCTCGTCGTCGCGCGGACGCAGCCGGCACCAGTTCTGCACGACCATGCCCGCGACGGCGAGCAGCAGCGCCACGACGGCGTGCAGCACGAACAGCCAGATGCGGCCGCGCTGGGACTCGACGTCGGCGTCGGGCAGCAGGACGAGCGCGTTCGCGGCATACCACCCGACGAGCACCGCCCCGGTGAGCGCCCCAGCCTGGCCGAGCACGAGCGTCCGTGCGGCGCGCAGCGGGGTGACGGCAGGGTGGGACAGTCCGTCGCGGACCTTGCGCACCTGCCAACCGGCAAGGAGCAGCCCGCCGCCGAGGAAGAGCATGGCGACCGCCCCGATCCAGCCCGGCTCGGGCATGGGGCTGCCGCCGGAGGAGAGCCAGCGCAGCGCGAGCCACGCAACCACCGTCATGCCCACGCCCACGAGCACGAGCGTCTGGACCCGGATGCCGGAGTGTGGTCTCACTGCTGCTCCCATCGGGGACCGGGGCGCACACCCGATCGGTCGAGGTCGGCCAGCAGGTCGACCACCAGGCGTATGCCGCCGTCCCCGGCGCCCACGCGCAGCGTGGCCCTGGGGTCGGCGTCGGCCCACGGCACGAGGACGAAGGCGCGCTCGTGGGCGCGCGGATGGGGCAGGAGCAGCGCGGGATCGTCGCTGACGACTTCGCGCGAGCTGCCAGGGGTCCCGAACTGGATCAGGTCGAGATCGAGCGTTCTTGCGCCCCAACGAATCTCACGGGTGCGGCCGTGCTCGGCCTCGATGGCGTGGAGCGCGGCGAGCAGGTCGGCAGGGGCCGACGTCGCGCGCCCGACGGCCACCGCGTTGAGGTAGGGCGGCTGGTCCGGACCGCCGACGGGGTCGGTCTCGACGACCTCCGACACAGCCGTCACGGTGAGGCCGGGGAGGTTGCGCAGGGCTCGCACGGCCGCCGCGAGGGTCTCTCCGCGGTCACCGAGGTTGGAGCCGAGCGCGATGGCGACGTGCGCGGCGTTGGCGCGCTCGACGCGCACCTGAACGTCGGTGAACGGGTGGCCGACCGGCGCCTCGGGCTTGTGGACGACGACCTCGACGAGCTCGACGAGGTCGTGGCGCAGCACATCGTCGGCGATGACCTCGGCGAGGCGCTCGATGAGGTCGAACGACGGGCCCGTGATGCGGGCGACGACGTCGCCGGCCACCTCGGCGTAGTTGACCGTGGCGGCGAGGTCGTCGGTGCGACCGGCCCGCTCGAGGTCGCACGCCATGGTCACGTCGACGAGGAAGGTCTGGCCGTCGCGCTTCTCGAAGGCGAGCACGCCATGGTTGCCGCGGGCCGAGACGCCCTGCAGCACGATGCGGTCGGTCATCGGCCGAGGCCCCCGGACGCGTCGCCGAGCTCGTCGGGGCCATCGTCGTCGGGGACATCGTCGTCGGAGGCATCGTCGTCGGGGGCGTGCTCGAGGGCGGCCTGGACGACGGTGAGCGCGCGCACCGTCGAGGCGACGTCGTGCACGCGTACGCACCAGAGCCCCGCCATGGCCGCCATCACCGAGGTCGCGGTCGTCTCGACGTCGCGGTCCGCGGCGGGCCTCGGCGCGGCCCCCTCGTCACGACCGAGGCGACCGAGGAAGGTCTTGCGTGAGGCTCCGAGCAGGATCGGCTGGCCGAGGTCGTGCAGCGCCGGCAGGGCGGCCAGGAGGGCCCAGTTGTGGTCGGCGTTCTTCGCGAACCCGAGCCCGGGGTCGAGCACGAGGTTCTCCGCCTCGATGCCGCCGTCGAGCAACGCGTCGCGCCGCTCGGCGAGCTCACGGATGACGTCGTCGACGACGTCGTCGTAGACGGCGCGCGACTGCATGTCGGTGCTGTGCCCGCGCCAGTGCATGGCGATGAAGGGCAGTCGGTTGGCCGCGACCCAAGGCACCATCTCGGGGTCGGCCAGGCCGCCTGAGACGTCGTTGACGATCGAGGCCCCCGCCTCGACCGCAGCTCGCGCGACCGAGGCCCGCATCGTGTCGACGGAGACGACCGCACCCTCGGCGGCCAGAGCGGTGACGAGCGGGACGACGCGGCGCAGCTCCTCCTCGACCGACGGGCGCTCGGCTCCGGGTCTCGTCGACTCGCCGCCCACGTCGACGATGTCGGCGCCGGCCGCGACGACGTCGCGGCCGTGCGCGATGGCGGCGTCCGGCTCGAACCACTGCCCGCCGTCGGAGAAGGAGTCGGGCGTCACGTTGACGACGCCCATGACGAGCGCGCGGTCGGTGACCGACAGGAGCGTGGTCGCGTCGGGGGCGGTCCGGTCGCGGCGGGCTGACGAAGCTGACGAGGCAGACGCAGTCATGAGCGCCATTGTGTCGCGGGTGAAGTGGTGGAGGTCCGGCCCGGGATCACTTGTTGCCCTCGAGCATCAGCGCCATGGCCTCTGCTCGAGTTGCCGCGTTGCGCAGCTGACCGCGGACCGCCGAGGTGATGGTGCTCGCCCCGGGCTTGCGGATGCCACGCATCGACATGCACAGGTGCTCGGCCTGGACGACGACGATGACGCCCTGGACGTCGAGGTGCTCGACCATCGCGTCGGCGATCTGGGTCGTGAGGCGCTCCTGCACCTGGGGCCGCCGGGCGTAGACCTCGACGAGGCGCGCGAGCTTCGACAGCCCGGTGACCCGACCGTCCTTGCCCGGGATGTAGCCCACGTGAGCCACCCCGTGGAACGGCACGAGGTGGTGCTCGCACGTGCTGTAGAGCTCGATGTCCCGCACGATGACGAGCTCCTGGTGGTCGATCTCGAACGTCGTGCCGAGGACGTCAGCCGCCGTCATGTCGAGCCCGGCGTAGATCTCGGCGAACGAACGAGCCACTCTGCCCGGGGTGTCGAGCAGACCCTCGCGTTCGGGGTCCTCGCCGATGGCGAGGAGCAGCTCCCGCACGGCCGCCTCCGCCCGTGCCTGGTCGATCGCCACCCGTCAGCCCTTCTCGTTGGGGTTGACGGGGCGGTCGTCCGGCACCTCGATGATGTGCTCGGCGGGGTGCTCCTCGGCCAGGGGGTGGGCGCCCACCGACGCAGCCTCGTCGATCTTGTCCTCGAGCCTCTTGTCGGCCGGCACCGGCGGCGGCAGGTGACCGTTCTGGCCACCCGAGCCGTTCTGCGCCGCGATCTCTGCGGGCGTCAGCACCGGCGGCCGGTCGCTGAGCTGGCGCGTCTGCGACGACAGCCAGGTCGGGCGCTGCGGCGCCTTGGAGACCGACTTGAACAGCTCGGCCAGCTCGTGGACGTTGAGCGTCTCCTTCTCGAGGAGCTCGAGGACGAGGTGGTCGAGCAGGTCGCGGTTGGCGTTGAGAGCGGCGTACGCCTCGTCGTGGGCCGCGTCGATGAGGGCTCGGACCTCCTCGTCGACGATGCGGGCGACCTCCTCGGAGTAGTCGCGCTGGTGGCCCATGTCGCGGCCGAGGAAGACCTCGCCGGTGCTCTGGCCGAGCTTGATGGCACCCACGCGTGCGGACATGCCGAACTCGGTGACCATCTTGCGGGCCATCCCCGTGGCCTTCTCGATGTCGTTGCTCGCACCGGTGGTCGGCTCGTGGAAGACGATCTCCTCGGCGACGCGGCCACCGAGGGCGTAGGCGAGCTGGTCGAGGATCTCGTTGCGCGTCGTGGAGTACTTGTCGTCGAGCGGCATGACCATCGTGTAGCCGAGGGCGCGACCGCGCGGGAGGATCGTGATCTTCGTGACCGGGTCGGTGTGGTTGAGCGCCGCGGCGACGAGGGCGTGACCACCCTCGTGGTAGGCCGTGATCTTGCGCTCCTTGGCCGACATGATGCGCGTGCGCTTCTGCGGACCGGCGATGACGCGGTCGATGGCCTCGTCGAGGGCCTCGTTGTCGATGACCTTCCGGTCGCCGCGAGCGGTGAGCAGGGCGGCCTCGTTGAGGACGTTGGCGAGGTCGGCGCCGGTGAAACCCGGCGTGCGGCGGGCGACGGCGAGCAGGTCGACGTCGGCCGTCACGGGCTTGCCCTGGGCGTGGACCTCGAGGATCCGGTGGCGGCCGATCATGTCGGGCGCGTCGACGGCGATCTGGCGGTCGAAGCGGCCCGGACGCAGCAGGGCCGGGTCGAGGATGTCGGGGCGGTTGGTCGCCGCGATGAGGATGACGTTGGTCTTGACGTCGAAGCCGTCCATCTCGACGAGGAGCTGGTTGAGCGTCTGCTCGCGCTCGTCGTGACCGCCGCCCATGCCGGCGCCGCGGTGGCGTCCGACGGCGTCGATCTCGTCGACGAAGACGATGGCTGGGGCGTTGGCCTTGGCCTGCTCGAAGAGGTCGCGGACGCGGCTCGCGCCGACACCGACGAACATCTCGACAAAGTCGGAGCCGGAGATCGAGTAGAACGGCACGCCCGCCTCACCGGCGACAGCTCGGGCGAGCAGCGTCTTGCCGGTACCGGGCTGGCCGTAGAGCAGCACACCCTTGGGGATCTTGGCGCCGACCGCGAGGAACTTCGCGGGCTCCTGGAGGAACTCCTTGATCTCCTGGAGCTCCTCGATGGCCTCGTCGCAGCCGGCGACGTCGGAGAAGGTCACCTTGGGCGTGTCCTTCGTCGCGAGCTTCGCGCGGGACTTGCCGAACTGCATGACGCGGTTGCCACCGCCCTGCATCTGGCCCATGAGGAACCAGAAGAGCCCGAGGATGACGAGGATCGGCAGGACCGAGAAGAGCAGCGAGCCGAACCAGCTGGGCTGGTCGATCTGGTCGTCGACGCCCTGGGCCGGCGGCTTGGCGTCGAGCGCGTCGACGACCTGCTTGCCACGCGCGTCGACGTAGAAGGCGTAGACGGTCTTCGCGTCCTTCACCGTGCCGTCGGGCGAGGTGTAGGGCTTCTTGAGGGTCAGCTCCATGCGCTCGTTGTTGAGCAGCTTGGCCGACTCGACGTTGCCGTCGGTGATCTGCGTCATCGCAGCCGACGTGTCGATCCGGGGCGGGCCGGACTCGGAGAACATCATGCCGAAGACGAGCGCGCTGATGAGGACCAAGATCCACAGCAGTGGTGTGCGCAGAATCCGCTTAGCGTCCATGTACGTGCGGGACCTGTCGGGCCCCGGTCCTCCTGCTCGTCCGGTGAGTTTGTCCACCGGCACAACGTCCGGTGGACCACCAGTGTTCCGCATGCGGCGGGCCCGTGACCAACCCGGCCGTCGCGGGTTCCGGTCGCAGCGTCAGCCGCCGGTGGCGGCGCGGAGGGCCTCGAGGACGCGGCGGTCGATGCCGTCGGGGCTGAGACGGGCCTCGTAGTTGGCGTTGCCGGCCCAGTCGGCCAGGGCCGTGGCGCCGTCGTCGCCGGTGAAGCCGACACGCGCCAGCCGGTCGCGCACCTCGTCGGCGAGTGCTCCCTCGAGCGGCGCGACGTCCTCCGGCCGGCCGAAGTACATCTCCCAGTCCGAGAGCAGCCGGCCGAGCTCGGTCACGGGGTCGGCGTGGTCGTCGACGCGAAGGTCGGCGAGCACCCCGCAGGCGTCGTAGCCCGCACCCGGCTCCACGGCATACAGCGCCGTGCTCTGGCGCCCACGGGAGTCGCCCCCGGCGTCGTCGCCGGCGACGAGCGCGGCGAGGAGCCGTCGGGCCAGGGGCTGCCCGGCCGAGTCGTGCCACGCACGCTCCATGGCCTCGACGACCTCGGGCCCCGTGAGGATGTTGCCCTGAATGGCGTATGCCGTGTCGCCGTCGTCGCGCGCGACGCCGCCGGCCCAGTCGTTGCACTCCGAGCCGGTGAAGGTCGCGGCGGACGCGAGTCCGACGACCCCGACCTGGCGCGTCTCGCGGCCCTCGTCGAGGACGGTGGCGGCGTCGAGCGCGTCGTCGGCCGACTCCCCCGCGGCCAGGCGGCCGAGCAGCTCGTCGAGGTAGGCGACGCGGGCGAAGGACTGCGTCGCGACGGCCCCGACGCCGAGCCGTGCACCCGGGACCACGGCGCCGACGGCGAGGAACTTGCTCGCGACGGCGATGCCGTGGGCCTCACCCTGTCGGGCGACGATCGAGAAGGTCACGCGTAGACGTGCGGCGCGAGGGTGCCGACGCAGCGCAGGTTGCGGTACTTCTCGGCGTAGTCGAGCCCGTAGCCCACGACGAACTCGTTGGGGATGTCGAAGCCGACGTACTTGACCGGGATGTCGACCTTGACGACGTCGGGCTTGCGCAGCAGGGTGCAGATCTCCACCGACGCGGGGCTGCGCGACTCGAGGTTGGACTTGATCCACGAGAGGGTCAGGCCGGAGTCGATGATGTCCTCGATGATGAGCACGTGCCGGCCGGTGATGTCGGTGTCGAGGTCCTTGAGGATGCGCACGACGCCCGAGCTCTTGGTGCCGGAGCCGTAGGACGAGACCGCCATCCAGTCCATCGGCGCGGTGCCGGGCAGGGCGCGCATGAGGTCGGCCATGACGACCACGGCGCCCTTGAGGACCCCGACGAGCAGGAACTCCTTGCCCTCGTAGTCCTTCCAGATGTCGGCGGCGAGCTCGGCGAGCCGGGCCTGGATCTGCTCCTCGGTGAGCAGGACCTTGGCCAGGTCGTCTCCCATGTGCTCGTGATCCACGAAGGCTCCTCAGTGCGGTGCGGGGGGTCGTGCGGGGCGGGACCATTCAACCGCACCCGACCGGGGGGCCCACACCGCGCGGTCAGGCGTTGGCGGCTTGGCGCAGCGGGCTGAAGACGATGGCCCCGTCCGTGCGGGCGACGGCGATGCCGCCCGGGACGTGGAGCGGGCCCTGGCCGTGCCACGAGGTCAGCAGGGCGTCGAGCGACTCGACGTGCGCAGCGCTGACGTCGGCGAGCGGTGCGCCGGCCTCGGCGGCGAGCAATCTCCACACGCGAGTGCGGATCGCCCGGGGCAGGGCCGCGAGGGCTACGAGGTCCACGCCGTCGCCGCCGGGTCCCCCCGGGAGGTCCGCGCGGGCGGTCAGGGCCAGGCTCTCCAGGTAGTCGGCATCCTCGCGGAGCAGGTCGGCGCTGCGCGCGAGCGCCGCAGCGAACCCGGGCCCGAGCTCGGACTCGAGCGCCGCGAGCAGGCGCCGCGCCCGCACCCGGCGGAACGTGTCGTCGCTGTTGTGGGGGTCGTCCCACGGGTCGATGCCGTAGGCCGCGCAGGCAGCCAGTGTCGTGGCGCGCGGCAGGGCGAGAAGGGGGCGCACGAAGCGGTCCCGGCGCACGGGCATACCGCTGAGCGACCGGGCCCCCGAGCCCCTCGACAGGCCCAGCAGCACCTGCTCGGCCTGGTCGTCGCGCGTGTGACCGATCAACACGGTGCACGCGCCGAGCCGGTCGGCAGCCGCCTCGAGGGCGGCGTAGCGCGCCGAGCGGGCGTCCGCCTCGAGGCCGGCGCCGCTCGTGCGCACCTCGGCGCGCACGACCTCGACCGGGTCGAGCCCCATCTCGTGACAGAGGGCGGCAGCGTCCTCGGCCACCCGGGCGGAGTGCTCCTGGAGGGCGTGGTCGACGACGAGGGCGCCGCCGCGCACCCCCGCGCGGGGCGCCTCGAAGGCGAGCGCCGCGGCGAGGGCCACCGAGTCAGGACCTCCCGAGCAGGCGACGAGCACGACGCCTCCCGCGGGCACGTCAGCGAGGTGCTCGCGCACCGCGAGTCGGGTGGCGGCGACGGCGGGGTCGGGACCGGGCATCTGCGCTGGGGCTCGCATCGCTCAGCCGTGGACCCGACGCACCCAGGCGTCCGGCTCGAGGATCTCGGCGGCCCGCGGCAGGGTCTCCGGCGAGGTCCAGACGGCGTTGAACCCGTCGCGACCGACCCGGTCGGTGACGGCCCGGACGAAGACGGCTCCGTCGCGGTACTGGCGCATCTTGGCCTCGAGACCGAGCAGCTTGCGCAGCAGGCGGTCGACCCCGACCGCGCTGTTGCGGCGCGCGTCGAACTTGCGACGGATCTCGTCGACGCTCGGGATGACCTTCGGGCCGACGGCGTCCATGACGACGTCGGCATGGCCCTCGAGCAGCGACATGACGGCCGTCAGCTCGGCGATCTGCGCCTTCTGCTCGGGGGTCGCGAGGAGCTGGCCGATCCCCTCTCCCGAGCTCAGCACCTGGGGAAGGTTCTTCGTCAGCTGCTCGAACCGCCTCGACAGGTCCTCCGGCGTGGGCGCGAGGTCCACGGCGAGGGCCTGGGTGCGGGCGACCATGTGGTCACGCAGCCACGGCACTGCGGTGAACTGCACACGGTGCGTTTCCTCGTGCATGGCCACCCATCGGCGGAAGTCGGTCGGGTCGACCTGCATGCGCCGCTCGGCGGCGACGATGTTCGGTGCGACCAGCAGCAGGCGAGGCGTGCCGCCGGGCGCGAGGTCGTACTGGCCAAGCACCTTGCTCGAGAGGAAGGCGAGCAGGCCGCCCATCTCGGCGCCGGTCACCTTGCCGCCGATCGCCGCGGCCGTGGCACTCGTCGAGGACTTCTTCGTCGCGTTGAGCTTGTCGACGACGGGGTCGAGCATCGCCTTGAACGAGTCGACGTTGACGCTGATCCAGCCCGCACGGTCGACGACCAGCGGGTCGGGTGCGTCGGCGGGCGCCGTGAGGGCACTGGTCTCGGCGACCGGGGCGACGGCCTCCGCGGCCGCTGCACGCAGGTCGGCCACGATCGCGGCGGCCTCGTCGCTCGAGACCTGCGGCCCGGGGTTGACGACCAACCGTCCGGTCCGCTTCGCGAACTCGTAGTCGACGGACGCGGCCGGCGCACCCCCCGAGCGGTCAGGACGGCTGGCGTCCACTGGAGTCGGGAGGGTTGTGTCGGTCATGCCAGCCCTTTCCGTGCCGTGACGGTGTCGTCGTCGCGAGAGGTGTCTGGGAGGCCCATCGGCCCGTCAACGGCACCCGCAGGAGGCGATCGCCGCTACCAGATGGTCCAACGCCGCCCGCGCGTCGTTGGTTCCCACTCCGGCGACCATACCCACGAAGACGAGCAGCCGGCCGCTGTCGTCGACGACGCTCCCGGCGAGCGCGTTGGCGCCCGTCAGGGTGCCGGTCTTGGCCCGGGCCCGGCCCGCCGCAGCGTGGTTCGATCCGGCGAACCGGTCGGCGAGGGTGCCGGTCAGGCCACCGATGGGGAGGCCGTCGAGAGCGCGCCGCAGCACGGGGTGGTTCCCGTCGTAGCCGAGCACGAGCACGTCGGACAGGAGCGAGGCGCGCACCCGGTTCTCGCGTGACAACCCACTCGCGTCGGAGAGGGTCACGCCGGCCGTGTCGAGGCCGAGTGCGGCGACCTGTGAGACGACCCAGGAGCCCACCGCTGCGAAGGCTGTGCCGGCCCCGGAGCGGTAGGCCGCCTGGCGGGCGAGGATCTCGGTGAGGGCGTTGTCGCTGTCGGTCAGGGCCAGAGCCAGCTGCTCACGGACGGGGGCTGACTGGACGCTGCCGAGGATCGCGCCCGGCCCCTCGGTCGGCGCCGCGGCCCGGTCGTCCTGGGTGGCGCTGTCGCCGGGCGTCGCAGACGGTGCACCGGAGCGGGTCGGTGTCGGCATCGGCGAACCGGGGGTACCCGGAGCCCGGCCCCGAGGCGCTACCCGCACGTCGATGCCACGGGACTCGAGCAGCTTGACGAAGGCCGACCGCACCGAGACGACGGGGTCGGCCGGACCCGGGGCGCCGCCCCGTGCCCGCTGGCTCGACAGGCCGAGCATCGCGACCGCGCCGGTGATGCCGGAGCTGCGGAACGTCGGGGCCCACGTCGGCGCCGTCGTGGGCCCACCGGCATACGACTCGTCGACGAAGAGCGTGACCCTGCGGGTGCCTCGGCCCTTGAGGGCCCTCGCGACCTGGTCGGCGAGGTCGCCCAGGCCCGCACGACCGGCCACGGCCTCGGGGTCGCCCTTGCCGGGAGCCAGCAGCGAGTCGCCGCCGGCAACGAGGACGACCTGCTCGGGAGTGTCTCCCTCGCGCACCACGGTGCGCAGCGTCTCGTCGGGGGCGAAGACCCGGCCGATGGCCGCCGCGGAGAGCAGCTTCGTCGTCGAGGCCGGGATGCGCAGGTCGTCGCCGCGCTGGTCGAGGAGCACCTCGCCACTCTGGCCGTCCCGCACGACGAGTGCCGAGTCGCGCAGCGCCGGTAGCGACACCACGGAGGCCAGGGCCCGCTCCATGCCGCTCGCGGTCGCCGCGGCGGTGTCGCCCGCCAGCGACGGCAGCGGGGCCTCCACCGACGTCGACAGCGAGGGCTGGGGCACGAGCGGGAGCGTGCGCCTGGCGACGTACTCGGTCGGCGCGGGCGGCGGCAGTGGACGCAGCGTCAGCACACCGGGCGCGGCGTCGGCGACGTCGAGGACGGCATACCCCAGCAGGATCGTCACGACCGACCACACCACGGCCATGCCGTACGTCAGGCGAGGAGCGCGTCGGCCGGGCTCCGACTGTGGCGCCATGGCGCGTCACCCCCGTCCCGTCGTCCGTGCTGTTTCGCGCAAGGCCGGTCCTTGCTGACACACTGTCGCGAACGATTCTGTCAGCCGCAGGCGAGTGCTCCGGCACCCGAGCCGCACCCAGCCAGCACCCGAAGACCGTGAAGAAGGGGAAGACGTGGAGTTCGACGTCACCATCGAGATCCCGCGCGGACAGCGCAACAAGTACGAGGTCGACCACGAGACGGGCCGGATCCGGCTCGACCGCTACCTCTTCACGCCGATGGCCTACCCCGCCGACTACGGCTACATCGAGGACTCCCTCGGCGAGGACGGCGACCCCCTGGACGCCCTCGTTCTGCTGCCCGAGCCGCTCTTCCCCGGCGTCGTCGTCGAGGTCCGCCCGATCGGCGTCTTCCACATGACCGACGAGGCCGGCGGCGACGACAAGGTGCTCTGCGTGCCCGTCGACCCGCGCAACGTCGACGTGCAGGACATCACCGACGTCAACGAGTTCCGCCTCAAGGAGATCCAGCACTTCTTCGAGCGCTACAAGGACCTCGAGCCGGGCAAGCACGTCGAGGGCTCCGACTGGGGCAACCGTGAGGCTGCCGAGAAGATCATCGGCGAGGCGCTCGAGCGCGCCAAGGAGCAGGGCGTCTCGACCGCCCGCTGGGCGATGCCGCAGGGGCACTGACCCACCGAGGACGTATGCCGTGTCGCCGGCCCCCGCCGCCCACCCGGGCTGCGGGGGTCGCGTCGTCTCCGGCACCGCCGCCGGTGCAGTCAGACCGGGTGGTGGCGATGGAGAAGCAGATGGTGCTGCGTCCGCTGGGGTGATCACCCCACCGGACGCAGCACCATGCGCCGGTTCATGCGGAGGAGGGTGTCAGCTCGCCTCGGCGCCGTCTGCTGCGCCCACGGCTGCCGTCTCGCGCCGGCCCTCGGACGACACGGCCACGGCCTGCGCCGGACGCGGCCGCAGCACGAACGCAGCGACCGCGAGCGCGACCAGCGTGAACGTCGCCGACGTCAGGAAGGCGGGCCTGACGCCCGGGACGAACTCGCCCGGCACGGCCTGCGACGCGTAGACGCTGACGATGGCCGCGAGCCCGACGGCGCCGCCGAGCTGCTGCGCGGTCTGCAGCAGGCCCGACACCGTGCCGGCCTGGGTGCGGTCGACGCCGCCGAGGACGACGACGGTGACCGGCATGAAGACGAGTGCCGCGGAGACTCCGTTGAGCACCAGCGCACCGAGGAGGTGGCCGGCATACGTGCTCGTCGTCGAGATGCTGCTCAGCCAGACGAAGCTCGCCGTGAGGCCCAGGGTCCCCACGAGGAGCATCGGGCGCGGGCCGGCCTTGGCGACGAGGCGGGCGCTGACCCGGGACGTCGCGAAGATCGCGAGGCTGAGCGGGAGGAACGCCGCTCCGGTGGCCACGGGGCTGAAGCCGAGGACGAGCTGGAGGTACTGCGTCACGAAGAAGAAGGTCGAGAACTGGGCCCCGACGACGAGCGCCATGAGCACGAGGGCCCCGCCACGGGTGCGGTTCCGGACCAGCGCGAGGGGCAGCAGGGGCACGGCCACCCGGTCCTCGGTGCGCACGAAGAGGGCGAGCAGGGCCATCCCGACGACGAAGGACGCCAGCGTCAGGGGGGCGGTCCAGCCACGGTCGGCGGCACTGATGAAACCGTGGACGACCGCGACCGACCCGAGGGTCGCCGTGACGGCGCCGACGACGTCGAAACGGCCACGGACCCTCGGCGTCTCCGTCACGAAGCGGCGCGCGAGGACGAGCACGACGGCGCCGATCGGGACGTTGACGAAGAGGGTCCAGTGCCAGCTGACCAAGTCCGTGAGGACGCCGCCGAGGAGCAGGCCGATGGACGCACCGGCGGACGAGACGGCCGTGAAGAGGGCCAGGCCACGGTTACGGGCAGCGTCGTTGGGCGCGCTCGTCGTCACCAGCGCGAGGACGCTCGGGGCGGCGAGTGCAGCGCCGACCCCCTGCAGGGTGCGGGCGGCGATGAGCCATGCGGGCGAGGTCGCGAGGCCGCCGAGCAGGCTAGCGACCGTGAAGATGCCGAGGCCGATCTCGAAGGTGCGCAGGCGCCCGAAGACGTCGCCGAGGCGGCCGCCGAGCAGGAGCAGTCCCCCGAAGGCGAGGGTGTAGGCGTTGAGCACCCACGAGAGACCGGCGGGCGAGAAGCCGAGGTCGGTCTGGATGTGCGGCAGTGCGACGTTCACGACGGTCGCGTCGAGCACGAGCATGAGCTGGGCGACGAGGACGATGCCGAGCCCGATGGCTCCCCGACGGGCAGCATGGTCGGCTCCGGTGGGTTGTCGGGGGTCGGTGGTGGTGCGGGTGGCGGTGGTCGACATCTCTGACCTCAGGATTCGTGGTGCTGGGACCGGTGGTCCGCGGACGGGGTGCGCGACGTCTCGGCGGTGAGCGGGTCGCGGGTCATGGGGGTGAAGGCCAGGGCTCGGGTGCGCGTGGCACCGGAGCCGCTGGCGGCGCCGGTCTGCTCGCGGCGCTGGACGAGCGGGGCGCGGTGCGTGGTGGCCAGGTGCGACCGGTGGACGCGCAGGGCCTGTCGGGTGGGGCGGATCGTGGTGGTCATGGTTGCCGGACTCCTCTGTGACGACGGTCGGCGCTACGATTAGCGGAGAACCACTCCGGTTCTGCCTGACCCACAATACGGAGACTGTCTCCGTTTTAGCAAGGGAGTTTCTCGTGACGCCTGCCGACACCGGCAAGGCGACGCTCGATCCGTCGCCGGAAACCGTTGCCGCCCAAGGGGACTCGGCCGACGGACCAGCTCAGGACGCCGCCGAGAAATCTCCCCGTCCGATGCGCGCCGACGCCAGGCGCAACTACGACAAGATCCTGGCGACCGCCCGCATCGTCTTCACCGAGCGCGGCACCGACTCCTCGCTCGATGAGATCGCCAAGCGGGCGGGGGTCGGTCCGGGCACGCTCTACCGCCACTTCCCCACCCGCGAGGCCCTCGTCGACGCCCTCATGCAGGACTGGACCGACCGGGTCGCCGCCGACGCCGACGCCGCGATCGCCACCGGACTGCCCGCGCGCGAGATGCTGCTCGGCTGGTTCGAGCACTTCATCGACCACATCACGCTGCACCGCGGAGCGGCGAGCAAGATCTGCGCCGCCATGGACGACCCCGCCTCGCCGATGTATCGCAAGTGCCGCGTCATGAGCGACGCCAACCGCCGGGTCATCGACCACCTCGACGAGGACGGCGAACTGCGTCCCGGCATCGACGCCGCGAACGTCATGCGCCTCGTGAGCGGCGTCGCGAGCGTCGCCGACACGAGCCACACGGAGCTCGACGTGCGCCCCATGCTCGAGGTCGTCGTCGACGGGATTGTTCGCGACTGACCCGTGGTTGCACGGGCATGACCGTCGACCTGCGCATCTTCACCGAGCCCCAACAGGGCGCCACCTACGACGAGCTGCTCGCCGTCGCGCGAGCCGCGGAGGACCTCGGCTTCAGCGGGTTCTTCCGCTCTGACCACTACCTCCACATGGGTGGGGACGGCGGCGTCGGCCCGACGGACGCCTGGACGACGCTCGCCGGCCTGGCCCGGGAGACCTCGACGATCCGCCTCGGCACGCTCGTGACGTCGGCCACCTTCCGCCTGCCCGGGCCGCTGGCGGTCCAGGTCGCGGGCGTCGACCAGATGAGTGGTGGACGCGTCGAGCTGGGACTCGGCGCCGGGTGGTTCGAGGCCGAGCACACGGCATACGGAATCCCGTTCCCGCCGCTCGGCGAGCGGTTCGACCGGCTCGAGGAACAGCTCGCCGTCATCACAGGGCTGTGGGACACCCCGGCGGGAAAGACGTTCAGCCACAATGGAACCCACCACTCGGTCGCCGAGTCCCCCGCGTTGGCCAAGCCCGTTCAGGAGGGTGGCGTGCCGATCATCATCGGTGGCGGCGGGAAGCGGCGCACGCCCACCCTCGCCGCACGGTACGCCGCCGAGTTCAACGCCGCGTTCACGTCGGCCGCCGACTCCGGCCGGCTCTTCGGACGGGTCCGTGACATCGCGGGCGAGATCGGTCGTGACCCCGACTCGCTGACCTACTCGGCGGCCCAGGTCGTCTGCGTCGGCAAGGACGAAGCGACCCTGCGACGCCGCGCCCAGGCCATCGGCCGTGACGTCGACGAGCTGCGCGCGAACGGACTGGCCGGATCACCCGACGAGGTCGTCGAGAAGATCACGGACTTCCGGGCGGTCGGCACCGAGCGGGTCTACCTCCAGGTGCTCGACCTCTCCGACCTCGACCACCTCGCCGACATCGCCGACGGCGTGCTGCGCCAGGTCGCCTGAGCGCGTCGGCCGGCGGCCACCGCGGACGGATCGCTCTCTCGATCGGAGCCGGCGACCCCCAAAACCCGATCGAAAGAGCAATCCGTCCAACCGAGAGAGCAATCCGTCCGGACTACACCTGTGACACGACTTGATATGCATAGGTTATCTATGTAAGTTGGGCGGGTGATTGAACCGACCACCTTGGGCAACGAGCTGCTGCGCTCGGCCGCACGGCTGTCGCGCTGGGCCAGCCGGCACGCCTCGTTCGACGTGCCGTTCGCGCAGGCCCGGCTGCTCGCCCTCCTGGACGAGCTCGGACCCTCGCGGGTCAGCGTCCTCGCGGCCGCCGATCACAGCAGCCAGCCGACGATCACCACCCAGCTCCAGCGCCTCGAGGCGTCGGGCTGGGTGCATCGCGGATCCGACCCCGACGACGCACGCGCCACGGTGATCTCCCTCAGCACCGAGGGCCACGCCGCGCTCGAGAGTGTCCGCCGGGCCCGGCTGGCCGTCCTGTCCCCCGCCCTCGACCAGCTCGACGGACCGGCCCTCGACCGCGTCCAGGTCGCCATCGACGTCATGAACGAGCTGCTCGCCGCCGCGGCGGACGCCCCCGCTCCCCACCCCACCCGAAAGGACGGATGACCACCACCATGTGGCGCCAACCCAAGACCGTCTGGTCGATCGCGTTCGCCTGCGTGATCTCCTTCATGGGCATCGGCCTCGTCGACCCCATCCTCAAGCCCATCGCCGACGAGCTCGGCGCCGGGCCCTCGCAGGTCTCGCTCCTCTTCACCAGCTACCTCGCCGTCATGGGCATCGCCATGCTCGGGACGGGCTGGGTCAGCAGCCGCGTCGGCGCCAAGCGCACCCTGCTGCTCGGCCTCGCGCTCATCATCGTGGGCGCGGCCCTCGCCGGCAGCCAGGACACCGTCGGCGGGATCGTCGCGTTCCGCGCCCTGTGGGGTCTCGGCAACGCCCTGTTCATCGCAACCGCCCTCGCGACGATCGTCAACGCCGCGTCGGGCTCGGTGAAGCAGGCCATCATCCTCTACGAGGCCGCTCTCGGTGTCGGGATCGCGACCGGCCCGCTGCTCGGCGGCTGGCTCGGCGGGATCTCGTGGCGCTGGCCGTTCTACGGCGTCGCCGTCCTCATGGCGATCGCCTTCATCGCGACCCTGACGACGCTGCCCAAGACGCCGCCGGCCGAGACGCCGACCTCGATCTCGGCGCCGCTGCGCGCCCTCGGCCACCGCGGTCTGCTCACCGTCGGCATCACGGCTCTGCTCTACAACTTCGGCTTCTTCACGCTGCTCGCGTTCACGCCGTTCCCGCTCGCCATGGGCGCACACCAGATCGGGTTCATCTTCTTCGGATGGGGCGTCCTGCTCGCCATCACGTCGGTCTTCGTCGCCCCGATGATCCAGCGCCGTTTCGGCACCCTGGCCGGCATCGTCGGCGCGCTCCTCGGCTTCGCCGTGATCCTCGCGGCCATGGCCATCTGGACCGAGAACAAGACCGTCCTCGTCATCGGCGTCATCCTGGCCGGCGCGTTCCTCGGCGTGAACAACACCCTCATCACCGAGACGGTCATGAAGGTCGCCCCCGTCGAGCGCGGCGTCGCGTCCGCGGCATACTCCTTCGTCCGCTTCAGCGGCGGCGCCATCGCACCATGGCTCGCCGGCAACCTCGGCGAGAAGTCCATCCACCTGCCGTTCTGGGTGGGTTCCGGAGCCGTCGTGCTCGGCGTGCTCGTCCTCCTCACGGCGCGCCGCATCATCAGTGCGCTCGACGAGGCGCCCGGACACGGCGCCGAAGCCGTCACCTCACGAGTCGAGGCCGAGGCCCTCACCGTCGGGGACGCCTGAGCTGGACCGTCCCGTCTGCACGCCGAACGCCGCGCCCCTCGTGGGGCGCGGCGTTCGCACACCCGGACTCGTCCGGTCCGGTCAGCGCGCCGACGCCAGGCTGGCCTCCCCGGACTCGACGAGACTCGTCTCCCGGCTGCCGAACTCGACGCCGCGGCGCTCCTTCCCCAGGAAGGTCAGGACGATCACGGCGACGAAGACGGGCACGATCGTCACGGCCAGCGCGAAGGGATAGCCGTGCGTCGAGGCGATGGCCTGCTGGATCGGCAGGTTGAACGCCGCGAGACAGTTGCCGAGCTGGTAGGTGACACCGGGGTAGAAACCGCGGATCTCGTCGGGGCTCAGCTCGGTCAGATGCGCAGGAATGACGCCCCAAGCACCCTGGACCATGACCTGCATGAGGAACGAGCCGAGGACGAGCATGCCCGCGGTCTGCGAGTACGCGAACAGCGGCACGATCGGCAGCCCGAGCAGGGCGCAGAAGATGATGACGACCTTGCGCCCGTAGCGTTCGGAGAGCGACCCGGCGACGGCGCCTCCGGCGATGGCACCCACGTTGTAGATGACGACGATCCACGACGCGGTGCTCTTGGCCAGCGCCGCACCGCCGTCGTCGGTGGCCTTGAGGAAGGTCGGGTAGATGTCCTGGGTGCCGTGGCTCATCCAGTTGAAGGCGGTCATGAGCAGGACGAGGAAGATGAATCGACGCCAGATCGCCCGGTTCGCGAGGAGCTGGCGCACCGAGGTGCTGGTCTGCCGGACCCGCTCGTCGGCACTGCGCCAGACCTCGGACTCGACGACGCGCGACCGGATGACGAACGTGATGGCGGCCGGGATGATCGACAGCGCGAACATCCAGCGCCACGACAGGCCGAGCCACGAGTTGACGACGAGGAAGGCCAGCGAGGCGAGCAGGTAGCCCATCGAGTAACCGCCCTGCAGGATGCCGGAGAAGAAACCTCGGCGGTCGCTCGGCAGCTTCTCCATGGCGAGAGCGGCCCCCAGCCCCCATTCGCCTCCCATGCCGATGCCGTAGAGCATGCGCAGGACCATGAGGACGCCGAAGTTCGGCGCGAAGGCGCAGGCGAAGCCGACGACGCTGTAGAACGCGACGCACGTCATGAGCGGGACACGCCGGCCCCGCCGGTCCGCCCAGAGGCCGAAGATGAAGGCCCCGACGGGACGCATGATGAGCGTCATGGTCGTGATGAAGGCCATCTCCGGCAGCGACTTGTGGAAGTCCTTGGCGATGTCGGCGTAGATGAGGACGACGAGGAAGTAGTCGAAGGCGTCCATCGCCCAGCCGAGGTAGGCGGCGGCGAACGAGTTGCGTTGGTCGGACGTGAGCCTCGTCCGTGTCGGCGCTGGTGCAGCCATCCGTGCCTCCCTGTGGTCAGGGGCCGGCGGGGACTCCGTCGTACCCGCCCGGCTGCATACCCCCCAACCTGAAAAAAGCCTGTGAACGGGGCACCGGCGCCGGGATCGGCTCACACCCGGACATCAGCGGAGCAGGTCCGCGAGGCCGATGTCGCCTCGGCGGCGCGGCCCGCCCCGTACGTCGTAGGAGTCGAGGAGCAGCTCCGCCAGCTCGCGCCGGTCGAGGCGGTCGAGACGTGCCCACAGCGTCACGCGGAAGCGGAACGTGTCGATGCGCACGAAGACGTCGCGGCGGCCTGCTAGCGCCAGGGCGGTGTCCATCTCACCCGTCCACACCTGGACCAGCTCGCGTGCGTCGTCGTCGACCCTCAACCGAGCGAACGTATGCCGTCCGGCGCGCCAGGCGGGCGACCCCTCGTGAGTGACCGTCCGCTCGGCGCCGGGCAGGCGCCCGGCCAGCTCGTCCACGTCAGCCCACGTCGGCATCGCTCCTCCTCCCGTAGGCAGGCTAGACCGGACCGACCGGCCACACGTGGCCTCTCGACGGTTCGGAGGCGGCCACACGTGGCCTTTCGACGTGTCCGAGGCGGCCACACGTGGCCTCTCGACGGTTGAAGAAGGTGGGTCGAGGGGTGGGGTGGGGGTGGGGAGGCAGGTCAGTGGAAGGTGACGGACTCGCCGGCCTGCATGGCGGCATACGCGTCCGGGTCGGCCTCGAGGGCGGCGCGCCGCGCCTTGCGGCGGTAGCGCAGCACCTGCACGACGCCGAGCGCCCACACGGGGTACTGGACCGTCATCGCGGCCCGGAACGAGTCGACGCCCCAGGTGGACGGGCCGGCCGGCGACACCCGGTCGAGGACGACGCCGACGAGCGCGACCGCCGTCAGGGTCGCGATGAAGCCGCCGGTGTTGACGATGCCCGAGGCGCTGCCGATGCGGGTCGGCGGGTTGAACGTCCGGGCGAGGTCGAAGCCGATCATCGACCCCGGGCCGCCGATGGCGATGAGCACCACGAGGACGACGAGCATCCACAACGGGGCACGGCCCGGCCAGAGCAGCACGACGGTCCACGCTGCGATCGCCGCGGCGACGATCCACAGCACCATCGTGCTGCGGGAGAACGGGTAGCGCATCGTCAGCGTGCCGATGACCGGGCTGGAGACGACCGACGTGACGACCATGACCATGAGCATGACGCTGGCCGTCGCCGGCGAGAGCCCTTGTCCCGCAACGAGGAACGGGAAGCCCCAGAGCATCGTGAACATGTTGGCGGCGAACTGCGACGTGAAGTGCGACCACAGCCCGAGCCGGGTCCCCGGCACCAGCCACGCGGCCCGCAGCGTGCGAGCGACCGCCCGGAGGCGCAGCTCGTCGCGGTGGTGGTCGGCGTACGGGCTGTCCTTGACGACCACCACGAGCGCGACCCCGCTGAAGACGCCCACCGACGCCGCGACGGCATACGACGGCGTCCACCCGAAGTGGGCGAGCGCGGCTGCGAGCGGACCGGCCGCGGCGAGCGCGCCGAGCTGGCCGAGGACGCCCGTCAGCTGCGTCACCATCGGCGTGCGCCGCGGCGAGAACCACAGGGCGACCAGGCGCAGCACCGAGATGAAGACCATCGCGTCGCCCATCCCGAGCAGCACGCGGCACAGCAGCGCGGCCTCGAAGGAGTGGACGAACGCGAAACCGAGCTGCGCGATGGTCAGCAGCGTGAGGCCGAAGCCGAGCAGTTTCTTGGATCCGTAGCGGTCGAGGAGCGCCCCGACCGGCAGCTGCATCGCGGCATAGACGAAGAGCTGCAGGATCGTGAAGGTCGACAGCTGCGCGCTGCTGATGCCGAAGCGGTCGGCGGCCTCGAGCCCGGCGACCCCGAGCGAGGTGCGGTGGAAGACGGCCAGGACGTAGACGGCGATGGCCGCCGCCCAGACCGCCCAGGCGCGGCGGCCATCGAGGGGGTGGCGCTGCCCCGGCTGGGCCGGCGGGGTCGTTCTCGTCATCCGGTGGGTCGCGCTCCTCAGTTCGCGCCGGTCATCGGGATGCTCTTCGCCGGGGCCTTGGGCACGCAGTCGACGATCGCCTTGGCGACGGTCTTGCTCATGTCGGGCTGGAAGACGCTGGGGATGATGTAGTTCGGGTTCAGCTGCTCGTCGGTGACGACGGACGCGATGGCGTCGGCCGCCTTGATGAGCATCTCGGTCGTCACGTCGGTCGCTCGCGCGTCGAGCAGCCCGCGGAAGACGCCGGGGAACGCGAGGACGTTGTTGATCTGGTTGGGGTAGTCGCTGCGGCCCGACGCGACGACGGTGGCCCGCTGCGTCGCCTCGTAGATGTCGACCTCGGGGTCCGGGTTGGCGAGCGCGAAGACGATGCGGTGCTCGGCCATCTCGTTGATCCACTCGGGGTCGAGGATGCGCGGCGCGCTGACGCCGATGAAGACGTCGGCGCCCTGGAGGCCGTCGCGCAGGGTGCCGGTGAGGCCGCGCGGGTTGGTCTTCTCGGCGAGGTCGCGCCACGCCGGGGTCAGCGACTCGTCGTCCCGGTTGAGCAGGCCGGGGCGGTCGGAGACGGTGACGTCGATCGCGCCGGCGGCCAGCAGCAGCTGGACGATCGCCGAGCCGGCCGCACCACCGCCGGAGACGACGATGCGTGCGTCGGGGAGTTTCTTGTCGATGCACCGCAGGGCGTTCTTCAGCGCCGCGAGCACGACGATCGCCGTGCCGTGCTGGTCGTCGTGGAAGACCGGGATCGACAGGCGCTCACGCAGCTTGGCCTCGACCTCGAAGCAGCGCGGCGCCGCGATGTCCTCGAGGTTGATGCCGCCGAAGCCGGGGGCGATGAGCTCGACGGTGCGCACGATCTCGTCGACGTCGGTCGTGTCGATGCAGATCGGCCACGCGTCGATGCCGGCGAAGCGCTTGAAGAGGGCGGCCTTGCCCTCCATGACCGGGAGCGCCGCCATCGGGCCGATGTTGCCGAGGCCGAGCACGGCCGAGCCGTCCGTGACGACGGCGACGGAGTTGCCCTTGATCGTCAGCTTCGGCACGTCCTCCGGGTGCTCGGCGAGTGCCTGGCTGACCCGGCCGACGCCGGGCGTGTAGGCCATCGCGAGGTCCTGGCGGTTGCGCAGGTTGACCTTGGACTCGACGGAGATCTTGCCGCCGAGGTGCATGAGGAAGACGCGGTCGGAGACCTTGTGGACGCGGACGCCCTCGAGCGTCTCGACGGCGTCGACGACCTCGTTCGAGTGCTCGGCGTTGCTCGCCGAGCAGGTGAGGTCGATGACGAGACGGTCCGGGTGGGAGTCGACGATGTCGAGCGCCGTCGTGATGCCGCCGCTCTCGGCGACCTTGACCGCCAGGGCCCCGATGACCGCCGGGTCGGTGCCGGCGTGGATCCGCATCGTGATCGAGTAGGAGGCGGTGGTGGCACGGGCACGTTGGATCGACTCAGTCACGCCCCCCATCGTCCCACGATCCGGGAACGACCCCGGACCTCGTCCGAGGACCGATCAGTAACATTTGTCCGCCCCGGCGTCCGAGCGATGACGTATGCCGTCACGCCCCGTCCCCGGAGAGCCCACCCGGGCGCTCCCGCACGTTCCACCACGGAGCCGGGCACCCGGCATACGACAATGGGCCGGTGACGACACACGGGACGCCGCCCGCGACGACACCCGGCGGGGCGTCGCTGACCCGTCCCGAGGGGCTGACGGCCGCGGAGGTGGCCGAGCGGGTCTCGCGCGGCGCCGTCAACCGGCTGACCGAGCGCACGTCGCGTTCCATCGGCGAGATCGTCCGCGCCAACGTGCTGACGCGTTTCAACGCGATCCTCGGCGCGCTCTTCGCGCTCGTCATGGTCACGGGATCCTTCGCCGACGGGCTCTTCGGGATCGTCCTCGTCGTCAACTCGGCCATCGGCATCGTGCAGGAGTACCTCGCGAAGCGGAAGCTCGACCGGCTGGCCCTGCTCAACGCCCCGACGACGCGAGTCGTGCGCGACGGTGAGGTGCGCGTCGTGCCGACGACGGAGGTCGTGCAGGAGGACCTCATCGAGCTCCGCACCGGTGACGAGGTCCCCGCCGACGGCACGCTCATCGCGAGCGCCGGGCTCGAGCTCAACGAGGCCAACCTGACCGGCGAGTCCGACCCCGTCCCGCACGACGAGGGAGACGACATCATGTCCGGCACGAGCGTCGTCGCCGGGTCGGGCCGCTACCACGCGAGCCAGGTCGGGGCTGACGCGTACGTCAACCGGATCGCTGCTGACGCGAGGAAGTTCACGCGCACCCGCTCCGAGATCCAGGAGTCGATCAACACCCTGCTGACCTACATCACGTGGGTCATCGTCGGTGCCCTGCCGATCGCGATCTGGTCGCAGTGGCGCACGGTCGGCGACCAGGGCTGGCGCGAGGTCGTCATCCGCTCGGCGGCCGGCGTGGTCGGCCTCGTGCCCGAGGGGCTCGTGCTCCTCACGTCGGTGGCCTTCCTCCTGTCGGCGGTGCAGCTGACGCGCCGCAACGTGCTCGTGCAGCAGCTGCCCGCGGTCGAGGGCCTGGCGCGCGTCGACGTCGTCTGCATCGACAAGACGGGCACGCTGACGGTGGGCGAGATCTCCTTCCGGGATGCGCGGCCGCTCGACGGGCAGGACGACGACGAGATCCGTTGTGCGCTGGGCGCGCTCGCCGACGACCCGAACGCCAACGGCACGCTGACGGCGGTCGCCGCAGCCGTCGAGTCACCGGGCTGGGAGCGCACGCAGACGATCCCGTTCAACTCCTCGCGGAAGTGGAGCGCGGCCTGCTTCGCCGAGCGCTCGACGTGGGTCCTCGGCGCGCCCGAGGTGCTGCTCGCCGCCGACCCCCAGCCGTCGCCGCCGGCCGTGATCGACGAGATCCGTGCCCAGGTCGCCGAGCTCGCCGACTCGGGCCTCCGCGTCGTGCTCCTCGGCCGGAGCGAGGAGCACCTCGCCGACGCCACCCTGCCGGCCGACCTCACCCCGGCCGCGCTCGTCACGCTCACCGAGCAGGTCCGCCCCGACGCGGCGGACACGCTCGCCTACTTCGCCGGACAGGACGTCGCCGTCAAGGTGATCTCGGGCGACAACCCCGTCACCGTGGCCGCGGTGGCGCGCTCGGTCGGGCTCGAGGTCGGCGAGCCGGTCGACGCGCGGACGCTGCCCGACGAGCCCGACGCGCTGCGTGAGGTGCTGGCGGCACACTCCGTCTTCGGGCGGGTCACCCCCGAGCAGAAGCGGGCCTTCGTGCACGCCCTCCAGGCCGACGGCCACGTCGTCGCCATGACCGGCGACGGCGTCAACGACGCCCTCGCCCTCAAGGACGCCGACATCGGGGTCGCCATGGGCAACGGGGCGCAGGCGACCAAGGCCGTCGCCGAGCTCGTCCTGCTCGACGGGCGGTTCTCGCACCTGCCCGACGTGCTCGCCGAGGGGCGCCGTGTCATCGGCAACGTCGAGCGTGTCGCCAATCTCTTCGTGGCGAAGAACGCGATGAGCCTCGTCGCGATCCTCGCGGCCGCGGCCATCGCGGTGCCGTTCCCCTTCCTCCCCCGGCACCTGACCCTCGTGTCGGCCGTGACGATCGGCATCCCGGCGTTCTTCCTCGCGCTGGGGCCCAACAAGCGTCGCTACCTCGCCGGCTTCCTCGGTCGCATCCTGCGCTTCGCGGTGCCGTCGGGGGCCGTCGCGGGGGTCGCCGTCATCGCGTCGTACCTGTGGGCGGGCAGCAGCTACGGCGTGCCGCCCGCGGAGTTCGCGGACCGGTGCACCGTCGAGGCCGGCACGCGGACCGTCACCGACGTCGCGTGCTGGCAGCCCGGCAGCGGCGCCACCATCACGCTGCTCACCGTCTTCTTCTGGATCCTCGTCGTCCTCGCCCGCCCCTTCCGGCCGTGGAAGGCCGCCCTCGTCGCCGCCATGGTCGGCCTCGCGGTCGCGGCCTTCCTGCTCCCGTTCGCCGCGCGCTTCTTCAACCTCGACGCACCCCTGCCGCTCGTGTGGCAGTCGCTCGCCGTCGGAGCCGTGGGAGCCGGCCTCGTCGAGGCGATCTACCGCCTCTCCCCGTCCGTCCGCAACGCCCACCACCTGCGCGACTGACGCACCCTCGGGTCCGGCGGCGCCCCGCACCCCCGCGCCGTCGTAGAATCACGGTGCACAGGGATCCGGCGTGACCTGATGGGCGGGTAGGCACGCAGCCGTGTCGCGCACCCCGCGACCAGATCCGGAGCCGCCCTGTGTCACCCATCGACTCGTACCGCCACCTCTTCGGCCTCACCGGCCGCACCTACATCGTCGTCGCGTTCCTGGCTCGTCTGCCGCTCGCGATGAGCCAGCTGGGCACCCTCCTGCTCGTGTCCGCCGCCACCGGCAGCTACGGCGCGGGCGGCTTCTGCGCCGGTGCGCTCGCCGTGGCCAACGCCGTCGGGGCGCCCTTCTGGGGTTCCCGCGCCGACCGGGTCGGTCAGCGCCGCGTCGTGGCCTTCCAGTCCATCGCCGGCGGTCTCGGCATCGTCGGCGTCCTCGTCGTCGTGGCCGCCGGACTCCCCTGGGGCGTGGCCGCGGTCGCGAGTGCGGTCGCGGGTCTGCTTCTGCCGCAGATCGGTCCGCTGGCACGGGTGCGGTGGCGGCCCATCACCGCAGCCTCGGGATCGCGCCAGCACGGCCTCGTCGACGCCGCCTTCTCCTACGAGGGGGCTGCCGACGAGGCGTCCTTCGTCCTCGGCCCTGCCCTCGTCGGGCTCGGGGTGTCCGTCGCCAGCCCGACCGCGGCCCTGGCCCTCGCGGCTGCCGGTCTCGCGGTGTTCGGCACCTGGTTCGCCCTGCACGAGACCGCGGACGTGACGCACGCGGCGACCTCGAGGGCGACCGGTGCCGTCGGCCCGCTCCTGACGCCGGCGCTCGTCGTCCTCGGCGTCGCCCAGCTGCTCGTCGGCAGTGTCTTCGGCTCCGTCCAGACCGGCACCTCGGTGCTCGCCACCACGGCCGGCTCCCCCGGCCTGACCGGCTACTTCCACGCCCTCCTCGGCGTCGGCAGCGTCATCGCGGGCCTCGCGGTCGCGGGGCTGCCGGCCCGGTTCGCGCTGCCGACGCGGTTGCGCTGGTTCGCTGCCGGCCTGCTCGCGCTGTCGGCCCCGTTGCTGCTCGTCGGTTCGCTGCCGGCGCTCGTTCCCGTGCTCCTCGTGCTGGGCTGCACCGTCGCGCCCTACATGATCACGACCTTCACCCTGGGCGAGCGCGTCACGCCGCCCTCCCGCACCGGCGCCGCCATGACGGTGCTCGCCGCTGCGACCGGACTCGGGTATGCCGTCGGCGCCGCCCTGGCCGGTCGCCTCGCCGACTGGGGCGGCCACACGCCGGCGTATGCCGTCACCGTCGGCGCCGGCGCAGCTGCGGTCCTCGTGTCGTGGGGTGCGCGTCGCGTCCTCGAGCGCGCCGAGCTCCACCGGCAGCCCGACCCCGCCACGCACCCGTAGCCCAGCGGCTGGACCCGCTAACCCCGCCCCGGCGGACTTGTGGCAGCCCCCAGACCCGAACCAGGCCCCTTGACCCCGCCCCGGCGGAGTTGCTGCGGGTCAGGGGCGCAGGCGCATCCGCATCGCCGGCCACGCGGTCGGGGTGAAGCCGAGCTCGTCGTACAGGCCCGATCCCTCCCCGGTGGCGAAGAGCTCGACCACCATGGCCTCGGTCTCGTCACGCAGCCAGTCCAGGACCCCGACGACGCAGGCACGCGCCAACCCCTGACGCCGCGCCTCGGGCAGCGTCGCGACATTGCTGACCAGACCCCAGACGCCGTTCGGGTTGACCGGCGACGGGGTCTCGAAGCGCAGGCCGGCCATCGCGCCGGCCACGACCGTGCCGTCGGGGTCCTCGGCCAGCACGACGCACGCCCGCAGGCCGCCCAGCTCCCGCTCGAACCACGTGGTCGCGGCCTCGCGCCAGCCCGGGTCGTCGACGCCCAGGACGCCCATGGCCGAGAACATCAGGGCCCGGAGCCCCGTGACGGCAGCGGCGTCGGCGGGCGTCGCACGCCGCGTGGTCCACGGCCCCTGCGCCACCTGCCCCGTCGTCTGCCCGGTCACTGGAGCGTCCCGCCCGTGAAGGCCGGTGCGAGCGGCACGTCGGTCGCGGCATACGTCGTCTCGACGGCCCGCGCTAGCCGCTGCGCGACCTCGGCCAGCCCCGGCAGAGCGCGCCCGTCGGCCGCCGTGCGCAGGAAACGCAGCACTCGGTCGGGCATGCGCGGCATCGGCTTGACCGGGTTGGTGCGCTGGGTCTCGCCGTCGACGAGCGGACCGGGACACCAGCTGCCAGCCAGCCACGCCCAGGCCTCGGTGGCGAGGTCGAGGTCGTGGTCGAAGCCGGCGCCCAACACCTCCGGCCAGACCGACCCGACCGACTCGCGCCAGCGGTCGAGGGCGACGTGCGCTGCAGCGGCCGCCAGCGACCACGCGCACCAGCACGTCGGCCACGGCACCCGGAGGTAGGCGGCGTCCCACGCGACCGGTCGCCACACCGCGAACTCGAAGTCGAGAAGCGCTACATCGCCGGAGTCGCGGACGAGGTTGTTGTCGGGGCACATGTCGGCGGCCGAGAGGCTGCTCGCATCGACCCGGAACCGCCCCGGCACCCCGGCGAGAACGTCGAAGATCCCCTGGGGCACGTCCACGTCGAGGGCCGTGGCCAGCCGGCCCCACTCGGTCGCTGCCGTGGCGAGCTGGCCGGGCAGGTAGTCGATCTCGACGCGGCTCTCCGGCTCGCCGGCGGCGCGGGCCAGCACCCCTGCCTCGAAGGCTTCGCGAGTGTCACGACCTGCGCGGTGCAAGCCCGCCAGGGCCGTCGCCCAGCCCGACAGCGTCTCGGCCGCCAGGTCGGCATCGGCGCCGAGCAGCGCGTCGGCGAGGTGCGTCCCCTCCCCCAGGTCGGCCATGACGACGAGCCGCGGGTCGCTGCTCTCGGCGACGAGGCCGGGGGTGCCGGCGAAGCCCGCGAGGGCCGCCAGGGCCGAGGCCTCACGGGCGAATGCCTCCCGCCCGTCCTCGCCGAGGTAGCGCTTGACGACGAGGGACCGCCCGGCCGAGCGGACCCGCACGACGAGGGTTCGACGGCTACCGGGGAAGGCATCGCCCAGCACCTCGAGACGCTCGCCGACGAGCCCCGAGGCGACCCGAAGCGTCTCGTCCAGCAGGTCCGGGTTCGGGGACGGCGAGGTCACGGTCACCGGCGTCACTGTGCCAGATCGCGAACCCGGGAGCAGGCTCCACGGGACCCCTCACGGGCCCAGCCACATACCGCTCATTCGAGGCATTCAAAACTTCTGGCACAAATTTGGCGAAACCCGGTACATACGGCCATGGGTTGATTACTGTCACACATGTAACACCCCCCCGGCTGGCACGCACCCCCCCCATCCGCACCAGCCTCGAAGGAGTCCGTCCTGCGCGCGCAGGCGGGCTCCTTCGCAATTTCCCCCCGCGTATGCCGTGACCGCGGGTCCTCCGGTCACGGCTCGGCGCCTTCGGCCCGACGTTCGCCGGAGCCGCCGCAGCAGCCAGCGCTCCGACTAGTTCCAGAACTCGTCGTTGCGGGCTGTGTCCTCGAAGAACTGGCGGGCCTCGGTGACGCGCCCGTCGCGAAGCTCGAAGACGACGACGGCGCTCTGTTCCAGGCTGTCCGTGCCACGAGTGGCCTGGTTCCGGTTCAACGCCACCGTGTGGTTGTCGCCGCTCACGACGTCGTCGAGGGTGACGGCCAAGGTCCCACCCGAACGCGTCATCAGCTCGCCGAAGAAGGACAGGATTTCGTCCCGCCCTCGCTTCGCCCCCGAGAGTGACCCGCTGCCGGGCACGTGCCAGACGGCATCCTCAGCGAAGAGCTCAGTGAGGGTGGCCATGTCACCGGCACTGAACGCCGCGTACCCACGGCGGATGACCTCTACGTCCTCGGTTGTGCCCATTGCCGATCTCCTTCCTTGCCCGACTGCGCCGACCGTTGCTGAACCAAACAACGCTATCCCCGGCGTCCGGACCGTGTCCCTCGAACAGCCGAGCCAGAAGGAAGGGCACCCCGGGGGCCTGCCGGCAGACTCGGGGCAGAAGAAAGGCCCCGACCCTGGCGAGAAGGGGGCCTGACCTGTGATGTTGCGTGGAGCCTGCTGGTCGACATCCAATCCAACGGCAACGAAGGCATCGGCAAACCCGAGGCGTTGAAGCACGACTTCGCCGGCTACTGGTCCCGACGAATCACCGACGAGCATCGCCTCCTCTACAAGATCACCAGCGATGAAGTCCGCATCGCTGCCTGCCGGTACCACTACGGATAGCCGCTCGATCTGCGGCACGAGCGTGCATCCCATATTGGGATTCAATGCAGTATCCTCGTCTACATGAGCACCCAGATTGCAGTCCGCCTGCCCGACGAGATGGTGGCCTTCCTCGACCGTGCTGTGGCCGCGGGCGAGGCACCGAGCAGGGCAGCCCTCGTCACGTCGGCACTGGAACGAGAGATGCGCCGGCTGGTCGCAGAGCACGACGTTCGGATACTTGGCGCCAAGGGTGCGGCGGACGATCTTGACGACCTCGTGGCGTGGACCAGCACCCACATTCGGGTCGAGGACTGACCGGGTGCGAGAGATCTGCCTGGTCCGCCTCGACAAGACGCGACCAGCGCTGGTCCTGACCCGGGAAGCTGCTCGGGGTGCGATGACCAAGGTGACCGTGGCCCCCATCACCGGCACCATCAAGGGGTTGTCCAGCGAGGTGGCGGTGGGACCCTGCAACGGGCTGGACCACAACTGCGTGGTCTCGTTGGACAACGTCCTCACCGTTCCGGTGGGCGCGCTCGGGCCCACGGTCGGCTACCTCAGCCCCGCACAGGAAAGGCAGCTGGCGCGAGCTGCCGTCCTGGCATACGACCTCGACGTGCCACTTCTCGAGTAGCTCACGGCGGCACGATCGGACGTCCCGTCCGCGGCATGACCTGGCGAGCGTAGCCGCCCTCAACGCGGCATGGTCGGGCGAGCGTCTTCCCGCGCAGCATGTCCGCAGGTTCCCGGAATTATCCGACCCTAAGCAGGTGCAGCCACAAGGGGGAACATCGGCGCTCATGGCCTTTTGTCTCTGCGAGAGCGACTTCTACACGAAATACTTGTACGAGCACCCTAACGGCTGGAGAAGTGCCGACTTTATCGGTCAGAGATGGCGGGCCACACAAGCATGTCCGCGCCGTCTTACTGAAAACTGTCTGACGGGCGGCTCATTCTTGGAATTCGTCGACATTCAGCCGACGCCGGGAGTAGACCGGAAGATTGTACGGGTGACGCCGGTCAAACCGGTCGGGATGCCCGGCAAAGGAGGGCATTCGGGTACACGCCCGTCGGGACGGAGTCTTCCCATGTCCACTGAAACCAACCCCAGGTCCCTGCTATCGAGGCGTCGGCTCTGCTCGGCCGCCGTCGCGATCCTCCTGATGGTCACCGGCATAGCCGCGGCGAGCAACACGGCATCGGCGGCGCCGCCGGCGCGCGATCCGACAGTGATCTCGGACTGGAACGCGATCGCGGTCAAGACCTTGGTCGGCGACACGACCAAGACCGGACATCCACAGGTCCTGCTCTATCTGGGCCTCGTGCAGGCTGCCGTGTACGACGCCGTCGTCGGCATCGACCGGCGCTACGAGCCGTATCGCTTCCACGGCCGCCCGGCGCAGCCGGCCTCGACGCAGGCCGCAGCGGTGGCCGCAGCGCACCGTGTGCTTATCAGGTACTTCCCGTACGCGCAGGCGGCTCTTGATGCCGACTACGCGACGTCGTTGGCGCAGATCCCTGACGGGAAGGCCAAGGACCACGGGACCGCCTTCGGCGTTCGCGTTGCGGACAGCCTGATCGCCGCGCGTGCCAACGACGGACGAGATGCGCCCATCTTCTTCACCCAGTCACCGGCACCCGGCGTGTGGCGCCCGACACCACCGGGCTTCGTGTCGATGCTCGACCCCTGGTTCGGGTTCGTGACCCCCCTGCTGGTGCACAGCGCCACCGAGTTCGCACCACCAGCTCCGCCGACGCTCACCTCCGCGAGGTACACCCGCGATTTCAACGAGGTCAAGGCATACGGCTCGGCAACCTCGACCAAACGCAGCCCCGAGCAGACTGCCACCGCCATCTTCTTCTCGGGCAATGCATTCGTACAAGCCAACGCCATACTGCGCGACCAGGCGTCGAAGCGCAGCCTCGACATCGTGCAGTCAGCTCGGATGTTCGCCGCAGCAGACATGAGCATGTCCGACGCGCTGCTCACGGTCTGGCGCGCGAAGTACATGTACGGATTCTGGCGACCGATCACGGCAGTCAACCTGGCGAACACCGACGGAAACCCCGCCACTCTCGCGGATCCGAACTGGGTGCCGCTGGCTACCACGCCGGCCTACCCGGAGTATCCCAGCGGTTACAACTCAGTCGCCGCATCATCGACCGGCGTGCTGCAAGCGCTGTTTCACACGCGGCAGCTGAACTTGACCGTCACCTCCACGGCCGTGCCCAACGTCAATCGTCACTACGACACCGGCAGCGCACTTCGGGCCGACGTCGTTGACGCCCGAGTCTGGTTGGGCTACCACTTCCGCTTTGCCGACCTCGCCAGCCGAGATCTCGCACTCAAGCTGTCTACCTGGACGGTCGCCCACTACTTCCAGCCAATCAGCGACAAATGACACGGAGCGCTATCACTAGCATCTCCTCGGCACAACCGAGCCTCCCCGGCCTAGGTGGCTAGGATCACCGTTTCCACCGACGTCATCCTCGGCAATCAACGCGATCTGGGCGTGCCGAGTCATCTCGGCACGTCCCTGCGTCCTCGCCGCCTCGCGTCGCCGGAACATCCCCACATCGGCATGTGGGTGTCCGGGTCGACGGCAAGCCGCTACCTCTCCACGCTGCGCTCGATGCTGGCGTTCGCGTTCGCGGACGGTCGCGTGACCCGGAATGTCGCAGCGATGGTCAAGCCGTCCAAGGCGGGGCGGGCTCGTCCTCAGGGCCAGTTCCTCGCTCTCGAAGAGCTCGAAGCGCTGGCCATCGCGTGCAACGGCCCGTACGCCGACGTGGTCCGGGTCCTCGGATTGTGCGGGCTGCGCTGGGGCGAGCTCGCCGGCCTGCAGGTCGGAGACCGTGTGAAGGTGCCGGGTGAGGGCCTGCGGCCGGAGCGGACCGTTCTCGCCAGCAGCTCGAAGGGCGGCCTCTACTCGACACGCTGAAGGGCCGCCGCTCGCGCACCGTCGCGCTGCCGGCGGCAGTCGTGCCGATCCTCGACGTCTGGTCCGCCGGCAAGGCACCCTCGGACTCATTGTTCAGTGCGCCCGGAGGCGGACCGCTCTCCGAGTCCAACTGGAAGCGCGCGGTCGGGTGGCGGGAGGCCTGTGCGGCCATCGGCCGTCCGAGCCTGCGGGCTCACGACCCGCGGCATACGGCGGCGTCGATCTGGCTAGGCGCGCGGGCGCAGACCCGAAGGTGGTCCAGCGCATCCGGGGCACGCTTCGGCCGCCATGACGATGGACCTCGACGGCCACCTGATCGGCCGCAACCTGTGGGAGGCGGCCCAGAAGATCGGGGGCACGGCGGGGGCATCTGAGACGCTCGCGAGAAACGGAAAGGCCCCCGACTCTCACGAGTTGGGGGCCTGACCTGTGCTGTTGCGTGGAGCCGCTTGTCGGAATCGAACCGACGACCTATTCATTACGAGTGAATCGCTCTGGCCGACTGAGCTAAAGCGGCTGGCCGCGACCGTCACCACGAGGGTGACCGGGCACGGAGGTTGAGTATACGCACCACCCCTGCCGGAGAAAAATCGCAGCTGACCGCCTGACGCGCCTGCGCCCGGAACGGCTCAGGACCACCCGGGACGGCCAGGGACTGCGCTGCGCTCGGCGGGAATGCGGCACCGTCCGCTCGGCCTTGTCCTCGAGGAGACCGTGACCGCGACTCCACCTGCGAAAGAAGAGGAGACCGTCGATGACCGAGACGAACGAGGCCACCGCCCCGGCGATGCGCGCCATGACCTACGAGACCTACGGGGGGCCGGAGAACCTCGCCCTCACCGAGCAGCCGCGACCCAAGGTCGGGCCCGGCGAGGTGCTCGTGCGGGTGCGCTCGGCATCGGTCAACCCGGTCGACTGGAAGCTGATGTCGGGCGGGCTCGATCCCGTCATGGACGTGCGCTTCCCGGTCGTGCCGGGCTGGGACGTCGCCGGCGTCGTCGAGGCCGTCGGCTTCGACACCCCGGAGTTCTCTCCCGGTGACGAGATCCTCGCCTACGCGCGCAAGGACTACGTCCACGGTGGCACGTTCGCCGAGCTCGTCACGGTCCCGGTGCGGGCCCTGGCCCGCAAGCCGGCCTCGATGTCGTGGGACGAGGCAGCCGGGCTGCCGCTCGCCGGACTCACCGCGCTGCGGCTGCTGCAGCGCCTCGAGGTCGGCACGGGCGACACCGTCCTCGTGCACGCCGCCGCCGGCGGCGTCGGCTCCCTGGCGGTCCAGATCGCCCGGTCGCTCGGAGCCCGCGTCATCGGGACCGCGTCCGAGCGCAACCACGACCGCCTCCGTGAGCTCGGGGCCGACCCGGTGGCATACGGCGACGGGGTGGTGGAGCGCGTCCGGGCGCTGGCCCCCGAGGGTGTGGACGCCGTCGCGGACTTCGTCGGCGACGTGCTCGACGTCACGACTGCCGTCCTCGCCGAGGGCGGCCGCCACGGCTCCATCGCCGACGCCTCGGTCACCGAAGCCGGGGGCCACTACGTCTGGGTGCGTCCCGACGGCGACGCGCTCACCCACCTGACCAGGCTCATCGAGGACGGTGCGCTGTCCGTGCCGATCGCCCAGACCTTCCCGCTGGAGCAGCTGGCAGACGCCTTCCGGCTCAACGCGGAAGGCCACACGGCCGGCAAGATCGTGGTCCGGGTCTCCACCGACTGACGGACCGGACCGGCCCGTGCGAGAACGGTAGGGACTGCTCGGTCGACGGACGCTTCACGCCCCGCACCGGAAGTCGCCCTCAGGCGCCTCGAACCGGGCCAGGTAGTCGTCGACGACGGCGTTCGCGCAGTCGTTGCCGGTGCCGTACGCGCCGTGGCCCTCCGCCGAGACGGTGACGAACCGGGACCGGACGATCTCCCCGGCCAGGGCCTCGGTGTCCTCGATGGGAGTCGTCCGGTCCCCGTCGTTGCCGATGACGAGCACGGGCGTCGACACCTCGGCTCCCACGAGCAGCGTCTCGCGGCGCACGCCGGTCCACCCGTCGCACGGGTCGGTCGACGGCGGTTGGATGCGGGCCCAGAGGGGGTGGTTGGCCAGGACGTCGTGGCTCGGCACCGCCGAGTCCCACGGCGACGGCGGCCAGTCGGAGCAGGTCACGAGCAGGTGCGAACGAGTGAAGGAGGTGGGGGCGTAGGTCCCGTCCTCGTTGCGCTCGACCATGCTCATGGCGAACAAGGCCAGCTCCGCGCCGTCGCCCTGGTGGACGGCCGTGTCCAGGGCGTCCACGAGGTCCGGCCATGCCTCCCGAGTCTCCAGCCCCAACCCGATCGCGGCGCTCGCCCAGCCCTCGGTCAGGTGGGGCAGGCTGGCCTCACCCGTCTCGAGCGGCTGCCTGTCCAGACGGTCGAGGAACGCGACGAGGGTGCGGGACACCGCGGGGGTGTCCGCGCCCAGCGGGCACGTGATGCTCGAGCCGCAGTCGGTCACGAAGTCGGTGAAGGCGTTGTCGAAGTCGTCGGCCGCGCCCCGCGCACTGGCATCGATGTCCTGCTGGCTGGGCTTCTCCTCCGCGAGCGCGTCGGGCAGGACGGCGGAGTCGAGGACCATGAGCCCCACCCTGCTGGTGAAGAAGTCGGCGTAGACGGCGCCGATCATGGTGCCGTAGCTGACGCCGTAGTAGTTGAGCCGCTCGTCGCCCACGGCTGAGCGCAGGACGTCGAGGTCTCGGGCGACGAACTCCGTGCCCATCCGGGCCGCGAGGGCGCCGCCGCTGGCGAGGCAGCGCCGGTTGCGCTCTGCAGGGGCTCGCTGCGCGGCGGCCCGTTCGGCGGCGGTGTCCGGGGTGGGGTCGGCGGCATACATCGCGTCGAGGTCGGCGTCGGTGAAGCATCGGACCGGGTCGGACTCCCCCATCCCTCGCGGGTCGAAGCCGACGATGTCGTAGCGTGCGCGCACGGCGTCGCCGAAGAAGGTCGGCGCGTCCCTGGCGAAGTCGATGCCCGAGCCGCCCGGGCCTCCGGGGTTGATGAACAGCGACCCGATGCGGGGTCCCGGCCCGGCGGCCGGCAGCCGGCGCAGCGCGATCGTCGTCCTCGCGCCGTTCGGTTGCCTGTAGTCGACCGGGACCTGGACGCTCCCGCAGTCGAAGGCCGCGTCGTCGTGGCACGACGCCCACGCCACTCGCTTGCCGTAGTAGGCGCGGAGCTCGGTCGGCTCGGGATCGACCGGGCCGGTGAAGCTGATCGGCGTCGTGCCCGGCCGGTCGCGGGCGGCGCCTCCCGAGGCAGCGGCAGACGTCGCGGGAGGACTGCTCGTGCCGCCGGACGAGGCGGCACCGGGCGCGTGAGAGGGCCCGGTGGCGAGCAGGAGGAGGGTCGCGAGGATCGCGAGGGAGACGAGAGGAGCGAGCAGTCGGCTCAGCAGGTCATGTCGTCGGCCGGCGCCGTTCCCCTGAGCAGGTAGCCGTCCACGGCGGAGTCCACGCACGAGTTGCCAGCGTAGTAGGTCCCGTGTCCGTCATGGTCGGAAGTGAGAAGAATGCCCGATGCGAGGTCCTGGGCCAGCTGCTTCGTGCCACCGATGGGCGTCGCCGGGTCGCGCAAGTTGCCGATGACGAGGATCGGGCCGGCGCCCTGCGCCAGGGTCGTGCCTTTGGGGGTGCGTCCGGGGGCCGGCCAGGTGCGGCAGTTGTCGTAGAGCTCGCCGGTCATCCGGGCCCACAGCGGGTGGGCCGCCTTGGCCGACTTCTGCTCCGCCGCGAGGGTGGGGTCCGACGTGAACCGGGGCCAGTCCGCGCACCGGACGGGGATCATCGCCTGCAGATAGGTGCTCGGTGCGTAGTCGCCGGTGATGTTCCGCTCGACGACCGACATGCCCTTGGCCAAGAGGATGTCGCCCTTGCCGGTGAACGCCTGGGCGAGCCCCTTGTTGAGGGTCGGCCACGACGTGTTGGAGTAGAGGCACATGAAGATCGAGAAGCCGACCCAGCCCTCCCCGATCGTCGCCAGACCCGGTTTGCTCGTCATCAGGCCGTGCTTCTCGACCTGGTCGAGCAGGTCGACGATCTTCTGGCGCGCGCTGCTCTTGTCACTGCCGAGGGCGCAGTCGCTCCGCGTGACGCACCAGCCGATGAAGGCGTCGATCGAGGACTCGAAGCCCTGGATGTCGTAGGTCATCTCCTGCTCGTCCGTCTGGTTCGGCGACATCGCCGAGTCGAGCACCATCCGGCCGACCTTCTGCGGGAACGTGTCGGCATAGATGGCCCCGAGGAACGTGCCGTAGGAGCCACCGAAGAAGTTCAGCTTGGGGTCGCCCAGGAGCACCCGCATGACATCCATGTCGCGCGCGACCTCGGTGGTGCTCATGTGCATCGCCCGGGCCCCGCCACGCGCAGCGCACCGCTTGGTCACGCCGTCGACGTCCGCGAGCAGCGTCGAGCGCTCGGCCGCCGAGTCGGGCGTCGGATCAGCGCTGAAGAGGAGGTCCATGTCGGAGTTGCTCAGGCACTGCACGGGGCTCGACGCTCCGATGCCCCGCGGGTCGAAGCCGACGATGTCGTATGCCGCCCGCACCGCGGGTGAGAAGACGAACGACGCGTACTGGGCGTACTCGACACCCGAGCCTCCGGGCCCGCCGGGGTTGATGACGAGGGAACCGATGCGCTTGCCCGGGTCGGTGGCCGGCGCCTTGCGCAGCGCGAGGGTGAAGCGGTCACCCTTCGGCTTGGCGTAGTCGACCGGCACCACCATGGTGGCGCACCGGTGCTTGGCGTTGTCGGCGCACGGGGACCAGTCGAGCTTCTGGGTGTAGAAGTCCGCGAGCGAGGCCGGATAGCCCTGTCCCGCAGTGCTGCTCGGGGAGGGAGTCACGTTCGACGGGCTCGGGGTCGCGGTGCCCGACGAGGTCACGGGAACCCGCGGCTGCGCGGCGGGTGTCGGGTTGCCGATGCGCCAGACGGCGAGGACGACGGCTGCGACGACGGCCACCACGGCGACAGCCGCGAGCACCGGTCGCTGCCACGAACGACCCTGCATCGCCCTGCCGGATCCGCCGGACGCGCCGGACCCGCCGGCGCTCGCGGTGGGCGGCGGGTAGTCGGGCGGCAGGGCGGCATACCCCGTCGGCCCGTCCGGGAGGTCGTCGGGGCGCGGGTCCTCGTTCAGCATCGCAGTCCGTCCTGGGGGACGCGCCCCTGCACGTAGTAGGCGTCGATGGCGCTGTCGACGCACGTGTTGCTCCGACCGTAGGCGGTGTGCCCGTCGCCGTCGTAGGACACGAGCACGGCGTTGTCGAGCTGGTCGCGCAGTCGCTTGGACCACTCGTAGATCGTCGCGGGGTCGCGCGTCGTGCCGACGACGACGATGGGGTCACTGCCGGCGGCGGTGATCTTGTGGGGGCCGTCGGTGGACTTCACCGGCCACACGCCACACGGCAGGGCTCCCCAGGCGAGGTTCGCGCCCCACGTCGGCGCCTTGGCCGAGAAGTCCTTGGCATAGGTCTCGTACGCGGACAGGTCGGGGCTGTCCGGCCGGTCGAGGCAGTTGACGGCGAAGATCGACTCCATGAGGTTGCCGTCGTAGCCACCCCCCGGGCGTCGCTGGGCGTACGCGTCGGCGAGCTGCATCAGGCTCTGGCCGTTGCCGGACTTCGCCTCCCTGAGCGCGTCGGTGAGCACGCCCCACGCACCCTGGTCGTAGAGCGCGACGGCGACGCCGAGGCGGGCCCACCCCTCGGTGAGCAGGGGCGCGCTCGGGTCGCCGGTGGGCAGCGGCTGGCGGTCGACCTGCCGGAAGAAGTCGTCGAGGCCCTTGAGGGCGGCCTCGGGCGTGTCACCGAGGGGGCAGTCCTCGACGACGCAGTTGTCGATGTAGGCCTTCGTGGCGATCTGGAAGCCGCGGGCCTGTCCCTCACCGAGCTCGGCGCTGGTCAGGTCGGGCGGGACGACGCCGTCGAGGACGACGCGACCGACGCGCTGCGGGAAGAGCCCGGCATAGGTGGAGCCGAGGAACGTGCCGTATGACTTGCCGAGGTAGTTCAGCTGCGCGTCGCCGACGGCCGCCCGCAGGATGTCCATGTCGCGCGCGGCGTCGGCCGTCGAGAGGTGCTTGACGAGATCGGGGTTGTCGGCCTGGCAGCCGGCGGCCATCGCCTTGGCCTGCGTCAGCAGCGCCTGCTCCTCACCCGCGTCGTCGGGCGTCGGGTCGGCCGCGAGGAAACGGTCGAGCGCCTTGTCGCTGAGGCAGTTGATCGGGTCGGAGCGCCCCACGCCGCGCGGGTCGAAACCGACGAGGTCGTAGTAGCGACGGACGTCCGGCCCGCCGATCGAGTCGGCCCCGCCGCGGACGTAGTCGATGCCGGACGCGCCGGGGCCTCCCGGGTTGACGAGGAGCGAGCCCAGACGCTTGGCCTGGTCACGGGCCTTGACCCGCGCGACCTTGATCGTGAGGTCCTTGGAGGGGTCGGGTGCGGCATGGTCGAGCGGGACCCGGAGGTCGGCGCACTCGAGGTTGCCGCACTTCGTCCAGTCCAACTTCTGCGCGTAGTAGGGGGCGAGCGCCTGGGTGGGCGCGGCCGTGGCGGCGGGGATCCCCGCCTTCGTCGGCGGCACGACCGGGCCCTCGGTCGTCGTGCAGCCCGCAGCAGCCAGCACCAGCGCCAGGGCCGCCACGGCGGCGGTGAGGGCGCGGGAGATCGCGGCAGGGCGTGTCGTCATGCCGGAAACGGTAACCGGTCGACCTGTCCGCAGCCGCTTCCTGCTCGCGTCGTGACCGCAGGGAGCCCGTATGCCGCGTGGCCGGGCAGGACTCCCCCGCCTCCATGGTGCCGCGTCACACGCCGAGGTCGCGCGGCACGCGCAGCTGCAGGGCCATGGCCTCGAGGGCGAGGAGCGGCGGCACGTTGGCGTTGATGCGGTCCCGGGCCTCGTTGATGGCATCCATCGCGCCGAGCAGCTGCTCGGGACCGAACACCCCGGCGAGCGCTCGCACCTTGTCGACGGCGTCGGGGTTGACGAGGTCGACGTCGGAGCGCAGGCGCAGCACGAGCGCGTCACGGTAGACCGACGTGAGGTCGACCAGGGCCCGGTCCACCACGTCACGGGCCGCGCGGGTGGCGCGGGTCTTCTGCTCGCGCTCGAGCGCTGCGACCTGCGAGCGGATGTGGGGTGGCTGGGTGCGGGCCGTCGGGTCGGCGCCCAGGGTCTCCATGAGGCGGGCCCGTTCGGCGGCGTCGCGCTCGGCGCTGGACGCGGTGGACTCCTCGTCGGCGATCTGCGCCAGGTCGGCGGCCGCGCCGATGGCGTCGCCGACGCCGAGGATCTTCGTCGCCATGGCGATGACGTCGCGGCGGCGGATCCGGGCCTGCTCGTCGCGGGCCAGCCGGCGCGCGAGGCCGACGTGCGACTGCGCGGCGCGGGCGGCATACAGCGCCATGGCGGGATCGACGCCGTCGCGACGCTGGAGCAGCTCGGCGACGGCCTCGACCGGCGGCGTGCGCAGACGCACGTGGCGAGAGCGCGAGCGGATGGTGACGATGACGTCCTCGAGGCTCGGCGCACAGAGCATCCAGACCGTGCGCGGGGTCGGCTCCTCCAGCGCCTTGAGCAAGGCGTCGGCGGGCGCGTCGGTGTAGGCGGTGAGACGGTCGGCGTCCTCGATGATGATGATCCGCCAGCGGCCCACGGAGGGGCGCAGGGCGGCCTCCTGGACGAGCGCACGGGCCTCGGCGACCTTGATCGACAGGCCCTCGGTGGCCACGACCTTGACGTCGGCGTGGCTGCCGTCGAGGGCGGTGCGGCACTCGCGGCACCGTCCGCACCCGCCGTGGGGGCACTGGAGGGCGGCCGCGAACGCGCGGGCCGCCGTCGAGCGCCCCGAGCCGGGCGGACCGGTGAAGAGCCACGCATGCGTCATCGCCGACTCGTCGCTCACCGCGCGCGACAGCGTCTCGATGGTGGGCTCCTGACCGACGAGGTCGTCCCAGACGCTCATCGACACGCTCATCGACGCAGTGCCAGGACGCGGTCGACGCCGTCGAGCACGGCAGCCTGCAGACGCTCGACCGGCTGGCTCGCGTCGAGGACGAGGTAGCGCTCGGGGTCGGCTGCGGCCAGCTCGAGGTAGCCGCGGCGGACTGCGGAGTGGAAGGCGTCGGCCTCGGACTCGAGACGGTCGTGGACGTCGCCGCGGCGCTCGCGCCCCACCTCCGGCGTGACGTCGAGGACGATGGTGAGGTCGGGCAGCAGTCCACCGACGGCCCAGTGCTGCAGCGCGGTGATCTCGTCGCGTCCGAGCTCGCGGCCGGCGCCCTGGTAGGTGATGGAGCTGTCGACGTAGCGATCGGTGATGACGACGCTGCCACGCGCGAGCGCCGGCTTGATCAGCTGGTCGACGTGGTGCGCCTTGTCGGCCGCGAAGAGCAGCGCCTCGGCGCGGGCCGCGACGTGGTCGCCGTGCAGGACCAGCTCGCGGATCTGGCCGCCGAGCGGGGTGCCGCCCGGCTGGCGGGTCACGACGACCTCGCGGCCGCGCTGCTCGAGCACCTCGGCGAGCAGCCGCGCCTGGGTCGACTTGCCGGCCCCGTCGCCGCCTTCGAAGCACACGAAGAGCCCGGGGGCAGTGTCGACTCGGTGGGTCGCGGCCGCGAGGATCTCCGTCACCCTCCGACCCTATGCGACCCCACCGTCAGGAACCGTCCCCGCACCGTCCGAAGGTGGACGCGACGCATCGCATCAGCGACGGGCGAGCAGCTCCTCGGCGATCTGGACCGCATTGAGGGCCGCCCCCTTGCGCAGGTTGTCGCCGACGACGAAGAGCACGAGGCCCTTGCCCTCGGGCGCCGCCTGGTCGGCGCGGACGCGGCCCACGAAGACCTCGTCGCGGCCCGCGGCCTCGAGCGGGTTGGGCACGTCGGTGACGATGACACCGGGCGCGTTCTTGAGCAGGTCGAGCGCCTCGTCCGGCGTGATGTCGTCGGCGAACTCCGCGTGGATCGCGAGGCTGTGACCGGTGAAGACGGGGACGCGCACGCACGTCCCCGAGACGCGCAGGTCGGGGGCGTGCAGGATCTTGCGCGACTCGTTGCGCAGCTTCTGCTCCTCGTCGGTCTCGAGCGAGCCGTCGTCGACGACCGACCCCGCGAGCGGGACGACGTTGAAACCGACGGGCACGGCATACAGCTCGGCCTCGGGGACGGCCACCGCGCGCCCGTCGAGCGCGAGCCCGGTGGGGTCACCCGCGGCATACGCCCCCTTGAGCTGGCGGTCGAGCTCGCGGACGCCGACCCCGCCGGAGCCGCTCACGGCCTGGTAGCTGCTGACGTGGAGGCGCACGAGGCCGGCCTTCTCGTGAAGCGGCTTGAGCACGGGCATCGCGGCCATCGTCGTGCAGTTGGGGTTGGCGACGATGCCCTTGGGGATGTCGTCGAGGTCGGCGGCGTTGACCTCGGAGACGACGAGCGGGACCTCGGGGTCCTTGCGCCACGCGCTCGAGTTGTCGATGACGGTGGCGCCGGCCGCGGCGACCTTGGGCGCCAGCTCCTTCGAGGCCGCGCCGCCGTTGGAGAACAGGGCGATGTCGATGCCGGAGAAGTCGGCTGTCGCCGAGTCCTCGACGACGACGTCCTCGCCCTTGAACGGCAACGTCGTGCCGGCCGAGCGCGCGGACGCGAAGAACCGCACCTGCGTGACCGGGAAGTCGCGCTCCTCGAGAAGGGCACGCATGACCCCGCCGACCTGACCCGTTGCACCGAAGACTCCGACTCGCATGCCGACAAGGTTACGGCGGGGGAGGTCGCCCTCCCCCGCCGCGTTCACCTGTCGGTCAGGCGCGTCCCGTGCTCAGTCGGCGGCCGCGTGGCGGTCGGCGTTGGCGTGGATCGCGTCGTGGACGTATGCCGCGAGCCCCGGCGCGAGCTCCTCGTACGTCTTCGTGAAGCGCGGGTCCGCGACGTACATGTCGGCGAGGCCGCGGTGGAAGGTGTGGTCGAGGTCGTAGAAGCGGTCGCGGATGTGCAGCCGGTGCTGCTCGGCCGCGTCCATGGCCGGTCCGCTCGTCGCCGGCTCACCCGAGGTCTGTGCGGCGACGAACGCCGCGTTGATCGCGTCCGCCTCGGCCTTGACCTGCGCCCAGTCGGCCTTCGTGTAGCGCTCGGTCCGGGACCGCGACTGCTTCCACGCGTCGGTCTCGCCCCAGCGCTCCTGGGCCTCCTGCTGGTACTCGTCCTCGAAGCCGTCACCGAAGAGCTCCTTGAGGTCCTCGGTCGTGGCGGGCTGCTCGCTCATCTCTCTCTCCAGTGCTCGGTCGATGGCCGCGACGAGCTCGGTGAGCTCGCCGAGCCGTTGCATGACCGTCTCGCGCTGTCGGCGCAGGTGGCCGGCCGCGTCCTCGCCGCCCTCGAGCAGGGTCGCGATCTCGTCGAGCGGCAGCTCGAGCCGCCGGTAGACCACGACCTGCTGGAGACGCGTGAGGTCCCCGCCGGTGTAGAGGCGGTAGCCCGCTCGCGAGCGCTCGCTCGGGACGAGCAGACCGATCTCGTCGTAGTGGTGCAGCGTGCGCACCGTCACGCCGAAGAGGTCGGCGACCTGCCCCACCGTCCAGGTGGTCATCTCCTGCGTCCTTCCGGTCATGGGGTCGAGACTGCTGCCTCACGTGGCGTGAGGGTCAAGTCCCTATAAGGAGAGGGGTGTCGCCCGGTGCCGATCCACCCGGGCGCTTCCACCGTATGCCGCCCCTAGAGTGAGCGCGTGCACCGTCGCCTTGCCCTCGTCCGCCGTCCGTCTCCCCGACTCGCGGACGGGATCGTGACGCACATCGAGCGCTCCGGGTCGGTCGACGGCGAGCTGGCCCTCCGGCAGTGGCAGGAGTACGTCGACGTGCTCCGCCGACGCGGCTGGTCGGTCGTCGAGGCGCCACCGGCCGACGACTGCCCTGACGGCGTCTTCATCGAGGACCAGGTCGTCGTGCACGGTGACGTGGCGGTGCTGTGCCGGTCCGGTGCGCCCGAGCGTCGCGGCGAGCGCGTCGGCGTGCGCGAGGCCGTGACGGCATACGGCTACCGCACCGTCGAGGTCGAGGACCCGGGGACGCTCGACGGTGGGGACGTGCTCAAGCACGGCCACGCCGTGTGGGTCGGCGTCGGCGGGCGGACCAACCTCTCGGGCGTGGAGCAGCTGCGCCGGGCCCTGAACGGTCATCGTGTCGAGGTCGTCCCGGTCCCGGTGTCGAAGGTGCTGCACCTCAAGTCGGCGGTCACGGCCCTTCCCGACGGGACCGTCCTCGGCTATCCGCCGCTCGTCGACAACCCCTCCGTGTGGCCCGAGTTCCTCGCTGTCCCAGAGGAGTCGGGCGCGCACGTCGTGCTGCTCGGCGGCATGTCGCTGCTCATGTCGGCGTCGGCGCCGCGCACCGCCCAGCTCCTCGCGGCCCGCGGTCACGACGTCACGACCGTCGACATCTCCGAGTTCGAGAAGCTCGAGGGCTGCGTCACCTGCCTGTCGGTGCGCCTCCGCGGCTAGGCCGACCCCGGCGGGGCGCCGGGGTCACCGCTCGTTGTTCCAACGGTGTAGGCCCACGACGGCCACGCGGGGTCTACGCTGCGACGGGGGTCGGACTCGAGCAGTGGGGGTGGTTGTTTCGTGGACGCTGACGTCGTCATCATCGGGGCTGGGCTGGCAGGGCTGAGGTGCGCGCGGCGTCTGACCGAGCTGGGTCACGAGGTCATCGTCCTCGAGTCGAGCGACGCGGTCGGCGGGCGCATCCGCACCGACGTCGTCGACGGGTTCCGCTGTGACCGCGGCTTCCAGGTGCTCAACCCGGCCTACCCGGCGGTGCGGCGGTGGGTGGACGTGTCGACGCTCGACCTCAAGCCCTTCGGGTCCGGGGTGCTGGTGCGCCGCAGCAACGGCCTGCAGGTCGTCGCCGACCCGATCCGCGAACCCCGGCTGATGGCCCAGACGATGCGCAGCGGCTACCTCCATCCCCGCGAGCTGGCCGGCGTCACGCGGTGGACCGCCCGGGTCATCGCGGACCCCAAGACTGTTCTGGCACAACGAGACTCGACCCTCGCCGACTCCTTGGACGAGGCCGGCGTCACGGGCCGGCTGAGACACGAGGTCCTCGACCCGTTCCTCGCGGGTGTGCTCGTCGACAGCCACGGTGGGTCGTCCGCCAACTTCACGAAGCTGCTCGTGCGGATGTTCGCGCTGGGCAGGCCAGCCGTCCCGGCGACGGGGATGCAGGCCCTGCCCGAGCAGGTGGCCGGACCGCTTGGTGACCGCGTGCGGCTGCAGAGCCACGTCGAGACCATCACCCCCGTCCACGGCGGCGTCGACATCCGCGTCGACGGCCAACGGCTCTGCGCGCGCAGCGCCGTCGTCGCGACCGACCCGGCCGGTGCGGCACACCTGACGACGCTGCCCGAGCCGGTGACCAAGGGCCTGGTCACGTGGTGGTTCGAGGCGCCGGAGCCGCCCCACACGCTGCCCTTCGTCGCCGTCGACGGGCGTCGCCACGACTCGGTCCCGCCCGGTCCCGTCTGGAACACCGCCGTCCTGACCGCGGCCGCCCCCAGCTACGCCCCGCCGACGAAGCACCTCGTCGAGGCGACGTGCCTGCTCGACCGGCCGGACGGCGACGCCCCGGAGGCGGACGTCCTGCGCCACGTCGGCGAGATCTACGGCTGCGACACGTCCGGCTGGCGCGTCGTCATCCGCCACCGGGTCGACGCGGCCCTGCCGGCGATGACCCCGCCGCTGGCGGTCCGGGCTCCGGTTGCGCTCGGGGACGGCGTCTTCGTCTGCGGCGACCATCGCGACACCGCCTCGATCCAGGGCGCCCTGGTCTCGGGTCAGCGGACGGCCGAGGCGGTCGACGCGCACCTCTGACGCGGGCCGCCACAAGAAAGTTCTCGGCGGGTGCATCCCTGACGGGGGCGTCCTCGGAAGAGGGAGCAGACGGCATACGACGCCGTCGCTCCCCCGCAGAGAGGACAGACCCGTGAAGAAGCGTCATCTCGTCCCCGTCGTCGCAGCCCTGGCCGGCGCCCTGGCCGTCCCGACCGCGGGCAGCCCGCTCAGGTCGCCCAGGTCGCCCAGGTCCCGCTGTCGACGCTCGACAGCTAGCAACGCGAGGGCCACGCTCGTCCGCGCCGCGAACGGACTCGACCTCCGAGTCGTGCCGGCTCGCCCGCTCGATGCCGGCAACGGCTACCTGGAGGTCTGGCTCATCAACGCCGACGGCAAGCGCATGGTTTCCGTCGGAGTGCTGCAGCCCGGCGAGTCGCGCGTTCCCGGTCACGCAAGGCCTGATCGACCAGGGCTACGTCATCGTCGACATCTCCAAGGAGCAGTTCGACGACAAGCCTGCCCACTCGGGCGACAGCCTGCTCCGCCGCCAGCTCCCCGCCTGACCGGCACGTCCCGTCCAGGGGTCAGGCCATCAGGTTCCTCATGGCGGCCGTCGCCCCGCGCAGGTAACGCTCGACGACCTCGCGGTCATGCTCGTCCAGCGTCGCGTCGAGCGCGGCAAGGCTCTCGAACATCGGCGTCATCCGGGCAAGCACCTCGGCGCGGCCGCTGTCGGTGATGACCACCGCGGTGCGCCGACCGTCGTCCGGATGCGGCCGACGTTCGGCATGTCCCCGGCTCACCAGGCGGTCGACGACACCGGACGACGCGGCCGACGTCACCCCGAGCAGCTTGGCGAGGTCGACAGGGCCGACCGGTCCGCGCATGAGGTGGCGCAGCGAGTGCAGCTCGGACGTGCTGAGTCCCGCCTGACGAGCGACCACGGCAGGCACGGTCTCGGACACCTCGACGAGCTCCTGCAGCGCCGACAACGTGCCGGTCGTCCGCCACGCCGGCACGCCGGGGACGAGCCCGACGCCGGGCAGAACGTGACCGACGTGGGAGAGCTCGGGTTCGACCGTCGCGCCCCGCCGGGGACGCGCACGCCTGGGGCCCGATGGTGTCCCCGTCTTGTTCTTGCTGTTAATATCACTCACCAACTTAGTAATCTACTGAGTAACCCCGTTACTCATGCTATCTGGAGGTGTGGTGTGCACGCTGTGACCGACAGGATCACCCGCAAGTGGTGGGCCGTCGCCATCGTCGTCCTGGCCCTGGCCGGTGCCATGGGGGTGGTGAGCGCCGTGGGCGAGGCGCAACGGACGGCGAGCTCGACCGACGCCCTGCCCATCGGCTCCGACAGCGCTGCCGCGCTCCAGCTGCGCGACCGGCTGCCCGAGGCCAAGGGATCCACGGCCGTGGTGCTCTTCAGCAAGGCCTCGGGCGCCCTGAGCCCGGCCGACCTCACCACCATCGAGGGGCGCCTGTCACAGCTACCCGGCGCCGGCCGAGCACCCGTCCAGCGCAGTGACGACGGCACCGCCGCGCTGGCGGTCGTCCCCGTGGACGCGACCGACGCGACGGCCACGGCCGAGCGGGTGCGTGACATCCGCACGAGCGTCAAGGCGGATCTTCCCGAGGGGGTCACCGCCCAGGTCACCGGCCCGGCAGCCGTCCAGGCGGACCTCGCCGCGGTCTTCGAGGGCGCCAACACCCGCCTGCTCATCGCCACCGCCTCCGTCGTCGCCCTGCTGCTCGTGCTGACCTATCGCAGCCCGATCCTCTGGATCTTCCCGCTCCTCGTCGTGGGCGTCGCAGACCGACTCGCTGCCGTCCTGGCGACGCACACGCTCGCGGCATTCGACATCGTCTGGGACGAGTCGACCATCGGCATCCTCTCGGTCCTCGTCTTCGGTGCGGGCACCGACTACGCGCTGCTGCTGATCTCGCGCTACCGCGACGAGCTGCGCAGCCACGCCGACCGCCGCGAGGCCATGTCGCTCGCCCTGCGCCGCACGTCGGAGGCCGTCCTCTCGAGCGCCGTCACCGTCACCATCGGCCTGCTGACGCTGCTGCTCTCGCTCTTCCCGGCGACGCGCGGCCTCGGGCTCGCGTGCGCTGTCGGTGTCGTCGTCGCCGCCGCCTTCGTCCTGCTCGTGCTGCCAGCGGCCCTCGTCATCTTCGACCGCTGGATCTTCTGGCCCAAGGTCCCGCGTGAGGGCCAGGCAGCCCTGGCCGACGGCCACTCCCTCTGGCGCCGGGTCGGCGACCGGGTGGCCGCCCACCCGAAGCGGATCATCAGCGTGACGCTCGTGGCCCTCGCCGTCATGGCCGCCGGCATCGCCGCGATCGACACGGGCCTGAAGCCCTCGGACCAGTTCCTCAAGAAGCCCGAAGCCATCGCCGCGAGCGAGCGCCTCTCCCAGTCGTTCCCGGCAGGCAGCGCGGACCCGGCAGTGATCGTGACGACAGCCGACCCGGACGCCGTGGCGTCCGCCGCCAAGAACGTCCCGGGCATCGCCGGCGCGCGCCCGGTCAAGCAGGCAGACGGTGTGGCCGAGGTCGACGCCGTCATCAAGGCCGCTCCCGGCTCCGACGAGGCAACCGCGACCGTGCGGGCTCTTCGGGCGGCACTGGCCGCCCTACCGGAGAGCCACGTCGCGGGCACCGAGGCTGTCGCCCTCGACCAGGCCGAGGCCTCGTCCCGCGACCGGCTCGTCATCTTCCCGCTCGTGCTCGTGCTGGTCCTGCTGGCGCTCGGCCTGCTGCTCCGTTCGGTCGTCGCGCCACTCGTCCTCGTCTCGACCGTCGTCGCGACCTTCCTCGCCAGCGTCGGCGCGTCGTGGTGGATCTTCACCAAGGTCCTCGGCTTCTCCGCGCTCGACGACAGCGCGCCGCTCTTCGCCTTCGTCTTCCTCGTGGCGCTCGGCGTCGACTACAACATCTTCCTCGTCACCCGGGCACGGGAGGAGTCACGCCAGCACGGCTCACGCCAAGGCATGCTGCGCGGCCTGGCTGCCACGGGCGGCGTCATCACGAGCGCGGGCATCCTGCTCGCGGCCGTCTTCGCCGTCCTCGGCGTCCTGCCGCTCGTCGTGCTGGCCCAGATCGGCGTCATCATCTGCGTCGGCGTCCTGCTCGACACCCTCGTCGTCCGGACACTGCTCGTGCCCGCCATCGCGGTCGTCCTCGGCGACCGGTTCTGGTGGCCGCGCCGCCCGCACCCCGCCCCCGCAGCCAGCGCGGACAACGCGGGCACCGGCATCAGGGACGCATCGCCGGAGGTCCGGACGGCGTCGCTGACCCAACGTTGGACAAGCTCTTGACTGGAGCCGCTCGCGGTCTTTGACTCAGGCTCATCGACGACCTTTGCGCGCCGTGACCGACCCCCTCCCCGTCGATCTCGGCAGGCCGTGGGCCACGCACCGGACTCCCTTCCGACGCGTGGCCCACATCGTTCGCGTCCACGTCCGGGAAGCTGGGCGGAGATCAGCCGCGCCACTCCTCGCGGAGCAGGGCCCAGGTGTTGTCGTCGAGCCAGGTGCCGTCCTTGCCCAGCGACTTGGCTCGGGTCGTCGCCTCGTGACGCATGCCGATGCGGCGTAGGACGCGGTTCGAGGCGATGTTGTCGGCATAGGCGTCCGCGGTGATCCGGCGCAGGCGCAGCTCACCGAAACCAATGACGAGCAGCTCGGCAGCGGCTTCGGCGGCGAGCCCCCGGCCCTGGACGTCCGGGTGCAGCGCGTAGCCGATCGTCCCCTCCCACTCATCGGTCGGCATCCGGGCGATGCTGTGGCTCGGCTCGATCCGCAGCATGACGTCACCGACGACGCGGCCGGTCCGCAGCTCCTCGACGGCCAGCCCGAGGAGCGGCTCGGCAGCCCCCGGCCGACCCCGCTCGATGCGCTGGGAGATCCGGTGCCGCACCTGGTCGCGGTCCAGCACGTCGTGGCTCAGGTGCACCACGACCTCGGGCAGGCAGCGGAAGGCGTGGACCGCGTCGACGTCGTCGAGGCTGAGCGGGCGCAGGGCGAGCCGTTGGGTCAGCCGCGGCCACCGGAGCCGGGAGAGGTCGCGAGCCACCTGCACTAGCGCCAGCCGCCGTCGTGCACACCACCGGGCACGTCAGCCGCGGGATCGTAGGGCGTCCGGGTGAAGCGGAACGACGCCAGGTCGAGGTGCGACGGCGCCCCGTCGGCCGAGCGCACCACCCGCAACGGCTCGCCCGTGTAGTAGCCGTCGAGCCCGACCCCCTCGTCACGACCCGTCGGCGCGAAGCGCGAACCGCGTGCCTGGCCGGGCTCGCCGAGGACGAGGTGCTCGCCCACGACCCTGGCCGTCGACACCGACGGGCCCCAGTGCCAGGTGCCCACCAGCTCGAGCACGGCCGGGTCGCCGGCGGCGTGCCACGGCTCGGGGGTGCGCGGCTCCCGCTCGACGTATGCCGTCAGCAGCTCGGGAGCGATGGCCCCCATGCCGCTCGTGCTGTTGGTGAGGACGACGACCCCGTCACCGGACTCGACCTCGACACGCAAGCCCGCGAGGAAACCGGGCATCGAACCGCCATGACCGGCATACCTCGTTCCGTCGACGTTCCAGACCTGCCAGCCGAGCCCGTGCGCGGTGGTCCAGGGCTGCCCCGGACTGTCGTTGATCGTGTGCGGCTCGTACATCTCGGTCAGGGTGTCGGCAGACAGGACCTCGGCGGTGTCCCCGCCGGCGAAGGCGGCCCACCGAGCGAGGTCGTCCACGGTCGTCCACAGCTGACCTGCCGGAGCCATGGCCCCGGCGTCGTGCTCGGGCTCGGGCAGCAGGACGTCGGCGAACGGGTGCACCGCGAGGCCTTGGGCGGCCTTGCCGCTGGGGCGGGTCGTCGTGCGCGTCATGCCGAGCGGATCGAGCAGGTCACGACGGATCACGTCGAACCAGTCGGCGCCGTGTGCGCGGGCCACGAGCTGCCCGAGCGCTGCGAAGCCGACGTTCGTGTAGTGGAAGCGCCGGCCGGCCCGGAAACGCTGTCCCACCGGGGATCCCGCCAGCTCGTCCCAGTCGGCACCTGGCGTGCGCTCCCACCACGGACCGTTCGTCTCGGCCTGCACCCCGGCGCCGTGAGAGAGCAGCTGCGCGATGGTGGCGCCGCCGAGCTGCGAGCCGGGGACATGGTCCTCGAACCGGTCGAGCAGGTCGAGGCGTCCGGCGTCTCGCAGGCGCATGACCGCCACGGCGACGAACGTCTTCGTGATGGAGCCCATCCGGTACTGCGTGTCGGCGTCGGCGACCTCTCCCCCGGCCCTCCCGTCGAGCGTGCCGATGGCGCCAGACCAGGCGAGCGCACCGTCCCGCACGATGCCCGCAGCGACCGACGGCAGACGGCCGCGGCGCTGCTCGGTCGCGAGCAGGTGGTGCAGGTGGCGGGCGGTCGCGGGGTCGACCGTGCGGGTAAGGGTGGAGGCGTCGGCGACGCCGTGCGGATCGCTGCGCGGGTCGGTGCTCATCCGCTCCACCCTAGAGCGGGACTCTCTGGCGTGGGGCAGACCACCCCCGGCAGGATGGGACGGCGGCCCCACGGACGCCGACCATCGGATATCTTGATATCAAGATTTATTCAGGATCCACGTTCTCGGATCTCGGTACGACAGCAACTCGAACGGAGCACCCGCGTTGGACTCGACAATCATCTACACGCACACGGACGAGGCGCCGGCCCTGGCCACGGCCTCTCTGCTGCCCATCGTCTCGGCCTTCGCCAAGCAGGCCGGCGTCGAGGTCGAGACGCGTGACATCTCGCTCTCGGGTCGCATCATCGCCGCGTTCCCCGACGCACTGACGCCCGAGCAGCGCATCGGCGACGCCCTGGCCGAGCTCGGCGCCCTGGCCAAGACTCCCGAGGCCAACATCATCAAGCTCCCGAACGTCTCGGCCTCGATCCCGCAGCTCAAGGCTGCGATCGCCGAGCTCCAGGCCGCCGACTACGCGCTGCCCGACTACCCCGACAACCCGACCACCGACGCGGAGAAGTCAGCGCGGGCGGCATACGACAAGATCAAGGGCTCGGCCGTCAACCCTGTTCTGCGCGAAGGCAACTCGGACCGCCGCGCGCCCGCGTCGGTGAAGAGCTACGCCCGCAAGCACCCGCACTCGATGGGCGCGTGGACCGCCGAGTCCAGGACCAACGTCGCGACGATGGGTGAGGACGACTTCCGCCACAACGAGAAGTCCGTCGTCATCGAAGCCGATGGCACGCTGCGCGTCGAGCTCGTCGGTGCCGACGGCTCTGCCACGGTGCTCAAGGAGTCGATCCCCGTCCTCGCCGGCGAGGTCGTCGACGCGACGTTCATGAACGTCGCGAAGCTGCGCGACTTCCTCTCCGAGCAGGTGGCGCGCGCCAAGGAGGAGGGCGTCCTCTTCTCCGTGCACCTCAAGGCCACCATGATGAAGGTCTCCGACCCGATCATCTTCGGTCACGTCGTGCGAGCCTTCTTCCCCGACGTCTTCGAGACGTATGCCGGGGCGCTCGCCTCCGTCGGCGCGTCCCCCAACGACGGGCTCGGCGCCGTGCTCAAGGCCGTCGAGGGCCTGCCCTCCGACGAGCGCGCCGAGGTCGAGGCTGCCGTGGCGAAGGGCTTCGAGGACGGACCGGCCATCGCGATGGTCGACTCCGACAAGGGCATCACCAACCTCCACGTGCCGAGCGACGTCATCGTCGACGCGTCGATGCCGGCGATGATCCGCACCTCGGGCCACATGTGGAACCGTGACGGCGCCGAGCAGGACACACTGGCCGTGCTGCCCGACAGCTCCTACGCCGGCATCTACCAGGTCGTCCTCGACGACTGCCGCGCCCACGGCGCCTACGACCCCTCGACGATGGGCTCTGTCCCCAACGTTGGCCTCATGGCGCAGGCGGCCGAGGAGTACGGCAGCCACGACAAGACCTTCGAGATCCCGGCCGACGGGACCGTGCGCGTGGTCGACGGCTCCGGCGAGGTGCTCATCGAGCACGCCGTGTCGGCGGGCGACATCTGGCGCGCCTGCCAGACCAAGGACGTGCCGATCCGCGACTGGGTCAAGCTCGCCGTGACGCGCGCCCGCGCCACAGGCACACCGGCCATCTTCTGGCTCGACGCCGACCGCGCCCACGACGCGAACCTCATCGCCAAGGTCAACGAGTACCTCACCGAGCACGACACCGACGGCCTGACCATGGAGATCATGAAGCCCACCGACGCGATCGCCTACTCCCTCGGGCGAATCCGCAAGGGCGAGGACACGATCTCGGTCACCGGCAACGTGCTGCGCGACTATCTCACCGACCTCTTCCCGATCCTCGAGCTCGGCACGTCGGCCAAGATGCTCTCCGTCGTCCCGCTCATCAACGGTGGCGGGCTCTTCGAGACCGGCGCCGGCGGCTCGGCTCCCAAGCACGTGCAGCAGCTCGTCAAGGAGAACTACCTCCGCTGGGACAGCCTGGGCGAGTTCCTCGCTCTCGCAGTCAGCTTCGAGCACCTGGCCGACGTCACCGACAACGCGCGGGCTCGCGTGCTCGGCCAGACGCTCGACCGGGCGACCGGCACCCTCCTCGACGAGAACAAGGGCCCGGCTCGCAAGGTCGGTCAGATCGACAACCGCGGCAGCCACGTGTGGCTCGCGCTCTACTGGGCGCAGGAGCTCGCCGCGCAGACCGACGACGCCGCCCTGGCCGAGACGTTCGCGCCGGTGGCGCAGGCGCTGTCGGACAACATCGCCACGATCTCCCAGGAGCTCGTCGACGCCCAGGGCCACCCGGTCGACATCGGGGGCTACTACCGCCCCGACGCCGCCAAGGTCGCCTCGGTGATGCGCCCGTCGCAGACCTTCAACGCGATCATCGACGCCCTCGCCTGACCCGGCTCCACCTGGTGACAGTGCCCACCCGACCATCCCGGTCCGGTGGGCACTGTCACGCCCGCCGCCCGCCGCCCCCCACCGTCGAAAGGCCACGTATGCCCGCCCCTAACACGTCGAAGGGCCACGTGTAGCCGCCTCTAAATACGTCGAAGGGCCAGTAGTTGTCGGGTCGGGGACCCAGCGCGGCCCGGCTCTGTTGCAAGGGCCCTTACTGGGGCGACCACACGTGGCCTCTCGACGTGGTCGAGGCGGCCACACGTGGCCTCTCGACGATTGAGGGGAGGCGGGGAGAGTGAGCCGCGGTGCCGCCGCCAGCCGCCGCCTCAGGCCTTGGGGATGTCGAAGAAGTTCGCGATGTTGGCGGCGAGCCCGAGGTCGCCCTTCGCCTTGATCTTGCCGGTCATGAACATCATGACCGGGTTGCCGCTCTTGGTGATGACCTTGGCGAAGTCGACCGGCGTCATGGCGAGGGTGAGGGTCGCATCCCCGTCGTGCCCGGGGAGGGTGCTGCACGTCCCGTCGGCGAAGCGCACGGTCCACTCGTCGGCGCCGCCGTCGGGTCGCCCGGTGATGCTCCAGTGCGTGGTGGCCGTGGTCGAGCCGGCACGGTCGGGGCGGAAGAGCTCGGGCATCCGCCGGAAGATCGCGTCGACGATGGCCTCGCGGTTGGGGCTCTCCATGACCGCTCGCACGTCCTTGTCGGACATCTCCTTGACGATGCGGATGAACTCGCCGGGCTCGACGGCGGCGATCTGCTCGGCGCTGGCGGTCGTGAAGTCGATGTCGGACATCAGGGTCCCTCCGGAGGAAACGACATTGTTACCGCGAGTAGGTTACTGGACGGTTCAGCCGTCGAGGAACCAGCCCACCACCATCCCCTCCGGGCGCCCGGGCTCGATGTAGTGCTCCCAGGCGAAGGCGACGGCGAACATCTCCATCGGCATCTGGAGCATCCCCTGCGCGTCCGACTGGCTCGCGTGGGCCTTGAGCGCCGAGCGCTTGACCTCCAGGAACTCGCTGACGTCGCAGGCCCAGTGCAGCTCGCTCTCGAGGCTGCCGAGCGGGTTGCCGTCGTCCATCGGTGCGCTCGGGTCCCACTCCCCCACGTCGAGCCCCGCAGCCATGGCCGCCTGGTGGGAGCGGATCATGGCGTCACGGTTCATCGAGCCCTCGAGGTAGCGCCGCGTGCCGGCGATCTCGGCCGCGCGCTTCGTCACGGCGTGGACCTTGACGTGGTCGGGATGGCCGTAGCCGCCGTGCCAGTCGTAACCGACGACGACGTCGGCGTCCTCCTCGCGCAGCACGGCCGCGAGCCGCTGTGCCGCCACCTCGGTGTCGGCCCGCGCGAAGCTCTCCTCGTGGTCGTTCTGCACCCACCCGGTCATGCCGGAGTCGGCGTAGCCGAGGAACTCGACCCGGTGCGTGCCGATGACGGCGTTGGAGGCAGCCGCCTCGACCCGGCGCCGCTGCACGACGGTCTCGCCCTCCGCCAGGTCGTCGGGGGCGTCACCGTGGTCGCCGTTGGTGGCGACGACGAGGACGACGCGGTGCCCCTCGCTCACGGCGCGCGCCATCGAGCCCGCGGACTGGGACGCCTCGTCGTCAGGGTGGGCGTGGACGAAGACAACGGTTGACATGCCCTCAGCCTCTCACCGCGCGCCGACGTTCCCACCATCGACGGAGGCATCCCCGACGGGCAGGGTGTAGACGACGTAGCCCTCGCAGGTCGCCACCTCGTCGTAGAGCCGGCGCGCTACGGCATTGCCCTCGTGGGTCTGCCAGTAGACGCTGCCACAGCCCTTCTCGCGCGCCCAGTCCCGCACGGCGCCGATCAGCGCGGTGGCGACCCCGCGCCCACGGACCGCCTGGTCGGTGAAGAGGTCCTCGAGGTAGCACAGGTCCGGTTCGCTCGAGCTGGGATGCACGAGGAAGTGCGTGATCCCGACGAGCTGCCCATCCCGCCACGCCCCGCGCCCGTGCAGCCGTGTGCCCGAGGTGATCTCGCGCCATGCCCTGTCGTATGCCGCGTCGTCGAGTCTGCGCTCGTAGAAGCTGATGTAGGCGCGGAAGAGCTCTTCCCACCGGCCCCGGTCGTCGGGCCCGAACCTCCGGATGTCGACCACCGACCCGACGCTAGCGCGACGACACGTCCGTCGGCAGGGCCACCACCCGGCATACCGAAAGCCCCAATCGAAAGAGCGATCCGTCCGGACAGGATGCGGACGGATCGCTCTCTCGATTGGGGCGGGTCTTGGGGAGGGCGGGTCAGGCCTTCTTGGCGGTGGCCTTCTTCGTCGTGCGCGCCGTCGCCTTCTTGGCAGTCTTCTTGGCCGTCTTCTTCACGGCGCGCTTGCGGGTCGTCGGGCCCTTGGCGCGCTTCTCGGCGAGCAGCTCGTAGCCGCGCTCCGGAGTGATCGCGGCCGGGTCGTCGTCCTTGCGCAGCGTCGCGTTGGTCTCGCCGTCGGTGACGTAGGGACCGAAGCGGCCGTCCTTGACGACGACGGGCTTGCTGCTGACCGGGTCGGTGCCGAGCTCCTTGAGCGGCGGGGTCGCCGCTGCACGCCCGCGCTGCTTCGGCTGCGCGTAGATCGCGAGCGCCTCCTCGAGCGTGATGTCGAAGAGCTGCTGCTCGGTCGTGAGCGAGCGCGAGTCTGTCCCCTTCTTGAGGTACGGGCCGTAGCGGCCGTTCTGCGCGGTGATCGGGGCGCCCTCTGCGTCGGCGCCGACGACGCGCGGCAGCGACAGCAGCTTGAGCGCGTCGTCGAGCGTCAGGGTCGAGAGCTCCATGTCCTTGAAGAGCGAGGCAGTGCGGGGCTTGACCTTGGCGGCCTTCTTGCCCTTCGGCTTGTCGGCAGCCTCGTCGTCCTCGATGACCTCGGTGACGTAGGGCCCGTAGCGGCCGGCGCGCGCGACGATCTCGCGGCCGGTCTCGGGGTCCTTGCCGAGCACCTTGCCGTCGTCGGCCGCGACCTCGAGCAGCTCACGCGCCATCTCCGGCGTCATCTCGTCGGGGGCGATGTCGTCGGTGATCGTCGCGCGACGCGGCGTGGCCGGCACCTCGGCGCCCTCGGCGACCTCCCCCGTCGCGAGGTCGACGCCCGCGGGCGCGAGCTCCTCGACGTAGGGGCCGTAGCGACCCACGCGCACGACCATGCCGTCGCCGATGGGGATCGTCGAGATCTCCTTGGCGTCGATCTCGCCGAGGTCCTCGACGAGGCTGCGCAGCCCGGCGGCCGAGGTCGCCTCCTCACCGAAGTAGAAGCGCTTCAGCCACTCGACGCGGCCCTCGTCGCCGTTGGCGATGCGGTCGAGGTCCTCCTCCATCGAGGCGGTGAACTCGTAGTCGACGAGGTTGCCGAAGTGCTCCTCGAGCAAGCGGGTCACCGCGAACGCGAGCCACGTCGGCACGAGCGCCTGGCCCTTGGTGAAGACGTAGCCGCGGTCCTGGATCGTGCCGATCGTCGCGGCATACGTCGACGGGCGGCCGATGCCGCGCTCCTCCATGGCCTTGACGAGCGTTGCCTCGGTGAAGCGGGCGGGCGGGCTCGTCTCGTGGCCGTCGGCCTCGGCGCGCACGACCTCGAGCGGGACCCCGGCCGAGAGCTTCGGCAGGCGGCGCTCCTCGGCCGCTGCGTCGGCGCGCGCGGCGGCCTCGTCGTCTCGGCCCTCCTCGTAGGCGGCGAGGAAGCCCTTGAAGGTGATGACGGTGCCGCTCGCGCTGAACTCGACCGACTGGGCGCCCTCGATCGCCGTGTCGACGGCGAGCTTGACGGTGGCGGTCGACCCGCGGGCGTCGGCCATCTGCGAGGCGACGGTGCGCTTCCAGATCAGCTCGTAGAGCGCGAACTCCTCGCCGCGCAGCGACCCGGCGACCTGGGCCGGCGAGCGGAAGCGGTCACCGGCAGGGCGGATGGCCTCGTGGGCCTCCTGCGCGTTCTTGACCTTCTTCTCGTAGCGGCGCGGGCTGTCCGGGACGTACTCGGCGCCGTACAGGTCGCGGGCCTGGCTGCGCGCGGCGGTCGTGGCAGCGTCCGACAGCGTCGTGCTGTCGGTACGCATGTAGGTGATGTAGCCGTTCTCGTAGAGCCGCTGCGCCACGCGCATCGCGTTCTTGGACGACATCCGCAGCTTGCGCGACGCCTCCTGCTGGAGGGTCGAGGTCGTGAACGGCGCCGACGGGCGGCGCGTGTAGGGCTTCTCCTGGACGTCGGTGACGCGGGCCGTCAGCGGGAGGCACGCGGCAGCGATCCGCGTGGCGAGCGCCTCGTCGAGGTGGACGACGCCCTTGCCCGTCAGGCGGCCGTCGTCGGCGAAGTCGCGGCCGGTGGCCACGCGCGTCCCGTCCACGGAGGACAGGCGCGCGGTGAACTGCTGGCTCGCCGCCTCGGGCGTGAAGTCGCCCTCGACGTCCCAGTACGAGGAGCGGACGAACGCCATGCGCTCACGCTCGCGCTCGACGACCATCCGGGTCGCGACGGACTGCACACGGCCGGCCGACAGGCCCTGGCGGACCTTGCGCCACAGGACCGGGCTGACCTCGTAGCCGTAGAGGCGGTCGAGGATGCGGCGGGTCTCCTGCGCGTCGACCATCGCGGTGTCGATCTCGCGGGTGTCGTTGACGGCGCGCTGGATCGCCTCGCGGGTGATCTCGTGGAACACCATGCGCTTGACCGGAACCCGCGGCTTGAGCGCCTCGAGCAGGTGCCACGCGATGGCCTCGCCCTCGCGGTCCTCATCGGTGGCGAGGTAGAGCTCGCTGGCGTCCTTGAGCAGGCGCTTGAGCTCGGCGACCTTCTTCTTCTTGTCCGGGTCGACGACGTAGTACGGCTCGAAGCCGTTGTCAACGTCGACGGCAAACTTGCCGAACGGGCCCTTCTTCATGTCGGCGGGCAGCTCGGACGGGTTGGGCAGGTCACGGATGTGACCGACGGACGCCTCGACCTCGAAGTCCCCTCCGAGGTAGCCGGCGATGGTCTTCGCCTTGGCGGGCGACTCCACGATGACGAGCTTGCGGCCCTTGCCTGCGGCCATGGTGCACCTTCAACTTCCCGCATCTCACGTGCAGCGGATTCGTCGCTGCCCCGACGTGGACGCGGACCGACCGTAACAGCCCGCGCCGGGTGCGGCCTCACGGCATCCGCCGTGGAGGGCGTATGCCGTCCCGCCCGGCGAGCTCGGGACGCGCCGTCCCGAGGGCTGCCGGGACCCACCCCCGGCCCACCGCTGGTGCGGGGCTCAGGACACGGACCAGTGGACCACCGTGCGCCACGTGGCCGGGTCGGGCTCCCGCTCGGGGTCGCTGAGGTAGCTCTCCCAGACGACCTTGCCTGGCACCAGCCGCTGGCCGACCATCCACTGCTCGACCTGGCCGTACGTCTCGCCCATGGTGTCGTAGGGCCCGATGTGCACGGCCTCGACGGCGCGTCCGCCCGGAAGGGTGCTCGGCACCACGTCGCCGGTGGGCTCGACCGGGGTCGAGACGGGGAAGCCGGCCTCGACGTCGACGACCGTCGTCGGCATGCCGCGGTAGAGCCCGAAGGGCGGGCCTGCGGGCGCGTGGCCCTGCTTCGCCAGTGCGGCCGCGGTGGCGGCGAAGGCCCGGGCGAAGAAGGTGGGCAGCTCATCCATCGGCACCGAGGCCCGCAGGACGGCCGTGGGTTGCTCGGCGGCCTCGACCGTGCGTATCTCGTTCATCGCTCCAGCGTCGCCCGCCGGACGCGGCATCGACAGGGCCGAAGGACCCGGCCCTCGACGTGGCGAGATGTGAGGTGACGTGGCACGGCGTGACGTGACCGCACTTTCATGGAAGGGCACCGGACGGCATACGCCCTCGGGAATGATGAGGACCAAGGTCACGTTCCCCTGATAGTTTAGAGTTCAACAACTGCGGAAGGAACTGCCATGTCTGCCCCCGTCCTCTACCTCAGCCACGGCGCGCCGCCGCTCGCCGACGACGAGCGCTGGACGGACGAGCTGGCCCGGTGGTCCGCCGACCTGCCCAAGCCCCACGGCGTCCTCATGGTCTCCGCGCACTGGGAGGACGCCCCGACGACGCTGGGCTCGACGACCGGCGCACCGCTGACCTACGACTTCTGGGGCTTCCCGCAGAAGTACTACGAGGTCACCTACGACGCCCCCGCCGCGCCCGCGCTCGCCGACGAGGTGACCAAGCTGCTCACCTGGCCCGGCCACCAGGTGCACCGGGACGAGGCGCGCGGGCTCGACCACGGCGCCTACGTCCCTCTCAAGGAGATGTTCCCGGACGCGGACGTCCCGGTGCTCCAGATGTCGATGCCGACGCTCGACCCGAGGGGCCTGTTCGAGATCGGCCGACGCCTCGCACCGCTGCGCGAGCAGGGCACGATGATCGTCGGATCCGGCTTCACGACCCACAACCTGCGCTGGTTCAACCCACGGGCCGGCTCCGACGCGCTGCCCCCCGCGGCCAGCGCTGAGTTCGACCACTGGGCCCAGGAGGCGATGAAGGCGCAGGACATCGACAGCCTGCTCGACTTCCTCGACAAGGCCCCGGCCGCCCACGAGGCCCACCCGCGCACCGAGCACTTCGCCCCGCTCTTCGTCACCCTTGGAGCCGCCTACGAGTCCGGCGGTCTCGACAACAAGAGCGTCATCGACGGCTTCTGGTTCGGCCTGAGCAAGCGGTCCTGGCAGTTCGGCTGAGCCCTCGCCGCGGGCCACGGCCACACCACGGCCACACCACGTCCACACCACGTCCACACCACGGCCACACCACGGCCACTGACCCGGCGGATCCGGGAACCGGCGGGTAACCCCACCCGTTCGACAGGTGTGGGTGCCCCACGAACGCGACCGCGGCTCGGAACCTCCCCTGACTCCAAGCCGCGGTCGCTCTCCTCGCCGGGGTCACGAGCGGTCCGAAGGGGTCCGCTGGGCGACGGAACCCACGCGTTCGCCCACCCGTCGCAGGCGCACGGCACGTAGAGTGGCCGTACGCCCGACGAGCGCGCTGCAGGCGTGTGTCGTGCGCCATCGCGGTGCACCTCCCACGGCCCGCGGCTCGTCTCGTGCCGACGGGCGAGGGACTTCGGTCGCGTCGCCGACGCGGCCGGCACGTGAGGGAAGGACCCGCTCCACATGACTGACCAGCCCGCCGCCCAGGCAGCCACACCCGCGCAGGTCGCTCCCCTCGAGCCGCCGCCCGGCGACGCGTTCATCCTCACGGCTCCCGCCCCGACCGCACCGGTCGCCGAGACCGCGGCCCCGAAGATGGCCCCGGCGGTCCCCGAGGCGGCGCTGCCGGGGCTCGATGCCAAGGTCGACAGCTACCTCAACTCGTTGATGAAGGCCGCGGCCCGCTCCCCCGAGTGGGAGACCAAGGCCGCCGACGTGCGCAGCATGGGCAACGACGAGGTGCGCTTCGCCGCCGAGAGCAGCAACCGCATGCTGCAGATGCCGGTCAAGGCGATCAACGAGGGCGGCCTGTCGGGCAACTCCAAGGTCGGCAAGACCCTGCTCGACCTGCGTCGCACCGTCGAGGACCTCGATCCCGGCCAGGCCGCCGGCGCCAAGAAGTTCCTCGGCATGATCCCGATGGGCGACCGGGTCAACGACTACTTCCGCAAGTACCAGTCGGCGCAGAGCCACCTCAACGGCATCCTCCACTCGCTCCAGTCCGGCCAGGACGAGCTCGTCAAGGACAACGTCGCCCTCAACCTCGAGAAGAAGAACCTCTGGGAGTCGATGGGCCGGCTCAACCAGTACGTCTACGTCGCCGAGCGCCTCGACGCCCGGCTGGCCGCGCAGGTCGCCACCCTCGAGGCCACCGACCCGGAGAAGGCCAAGGCGCTTCGCGAGGACGTCCTCTTCTACGTCCGCCAGAAGCACCAGGACCTGCTGACCCAGCTCGCCGTGTCCATCCAGAACTACCTCGCCATCGACATCATCATCAAGAACAACATCGAGCTCATCAAGGGCGTCGACCGGGCGACCACGACGACGGTCTCGGCGCTGCGCACCGCGGTCATCGTGGCCCAGGCCCTCAACAACCAGCAGCTCGTGCTCGACCAGATCACCGCCCTCAACACGACCACCTCGAGCATCATCGAGCGCACGTCCGAGGCCCTCAAGCAGAACTCGGCCCGCATCCAGGAGCAGTCGGCCAGCTCGACGCTCTCGATCGAGTCGCTGCAGAAGGCGTTCGCCAACATCTACGAGACGATGGACACCATCGACCAGTTCAAGGTCCGCGCGCTCGACAACATGGCCGCGACGATCGGGACGCTCGAGACCGAGGTCGCCAAGTCACGGTCCTACCTCGACCGTGTCTCGAAGCAGGACGCCCGCCGCGCCGAGAACTCCGCGCCCGGCCTGCTCGACCTCGGCTCGGGGCGGTGAGCTCAGGTCGGTGAGTGCTGCCGAGGTCCGAGAGCCGTGAAGCAGGAGTGGCGTGGCCGGTCGACAGCCGGTCGCGCGAACACCAGAGGGGAACAACGCAGTGGGAATCCGGTCGTGGTTCGGGTTGGACCGGCCCGAGGCACCTGAGCCGGTGCGCTCGGGACCACCGACCACCGAGCAGCTGCTCGGAGCGCTCGACGCCATCGAGCTGCAGGCCCGCGAGGGCCGCGTGCCCGGGGTCGTCCTCTCGCGCCTGCTCCGCGTCACGCGCATCGTCCGGCAGACGCTGCCCCGCCTGGCCAACCTGGGGCTCGGCAGCAGCCAGGGCTACAGCGTCATGGCCACGGCCACCGACTACCTCCCGGTGGCCATCGGCAACTACCTCCGCCTCCCGCGCGACTGGGCCGACACGCGTCCCATCGAGGCGGGCAAGAGCTCGGTCATGCTCCTCGTCGACCAGCTCGACCTGCTCGGCACGACGATGGACAAGGTCTACGACGCCGTATGCCGTGCCGACGCCGAGGCGATCATCGTGCACGGGGCGTTCCTCGAGCAGAAGTTCGGCCAGGCCTCGTCAGGGGGCGCCCTCGGGCTCGGCCCCGACCCGGTCCAGGTCTCCCCTCCCCCCGCGGATGGTGCAGCAGGAGACCTCCGGGACCAGCCCGGCCTGGCTGCCGCCTCGCCCGCCTCGCCCGCCTTGCCCGCGTCCCCCGCACCGCCCCACCCGTTGGCCCCGCCGGAATGAGCCGGAGTGACGCATGAGCCGCCCCACTGAGTCCCGTCTGGCCGAGAGCCTGGAGCAGCTCACCGACATCGCGGCGGAAGCCGGCCTCGACCCGGCCGCCGCTCGCGACGAGGGCCTGCGCGTCGCCGCGGCCCTCGCCGAGTCGGTGCCCGGCGCCGCCGCCCACTGGGCCCGGGTCGCCGACCCCCGCCTGACCGAGCTCGGCCGCATCAACGAGGCCTTCTTCGACGCCGCGTCCCGCGGCCGTCGCTGGCGCGGCGCCCCGACCGACCTGCTCGAGGCCCTCATCGTCTCCCGGCACACCCTCGCCGCCGAGTACGCCGAGGCGCTGACGGAGGTCGCGTCGTCCGCCGTCATGCTCGGCACGGCCCCGATCGACGCCATCGCCAAGGCCACGGCGACCTCCGCCACCTACCTCGCCGCCGTGCGACCGGGCGCGCCAGGCACCCTGGTCCAGGCCGGACCCGACGACCCCGGGTCGGGCCCGTCGTGGTCGGGGTCGTGGTCGGGCATCCTCCCACCGCTCCCCGAGGGGCCGGGCACCGATGCCGTGCTCCGCTCGTGGGGACTGACCCGCGTGCCGTCGTCACCGGGTGACCCGGCCGAGGGGCCGGGCGGCGCCACCCCAGAGGTAGGTGACGGCATACGCCAGCAGGAGACCGGGCCCACCGCGATCCCAGCCGCGACACAGGGCGAACCGAGCCACCCCACCGAGCCGTCCGCGGAGCCGGCCGAGCCCGAGAAGTCGGTCGAGGAGCTGCTCGCCGAGCTCGACGCGATGATCGGGCTGGCGCGGGTCAAGAGGGAGATCCACCGGCAGGTCGCGCTGCTGTCCGTCGAGAGGATGCGCACCGAGGCAGGCCTCAGGGCCCCCAAGATGAGCCGCCACCTCATCTTCGTCGGCAACCCCGGCACCGGGAAGACCACCGTCGCCCGACTCGTCGGCGGCATCTACCGAGCCCTCGGCCTGCTCCCGAAGGGCCAGCTCGTCGAGGTCGACCGCAGCGAGCTCGTCGCGGGCTACGTCGGCCAGACGGCGATGAAGACGGCCGACGTCGTCGCCAACGCCGTCGGAGGAGTGCTCTTCATCGACGAGGCCTACGGCTTGACCGGCGACCAGTACGCACAGGAGGCCGTCAACACCCTCGTCAAGGAGATGGAGGACCACCGCGAGGACCTCGTCGTCATCGTCGCGGGCTACCCCGAGCCCATGGTCGGCTTCATCGCCCAGAACCCGGGTCTCGCCAGCCGGTTCACGACGACGATCGAGTTCGACGACTACTCCGACGACGAGCTGCTCGCCATCCTCGACTCCATCGCGACGGGGAGCGACTACGAGCTGACCGACGACGCCCGCCGCCGCGTCCGGCACCAGCTCGAGGCGACGCCGCGCACGCCCGCCTTCGGCAACGGCCGCTTCTCGCGCAACCTCTTCGAGCACGCCGTCGGGCGCCACGCGTGGCGGCTCAAGGACGCAAAGGAGCCGAGTCGCGACGACCTGCGTCTACTCACCGGAGACGACTTCACCGAGCAGCCCGACGAGCCCGAGCAGCCCGACCACCTCGACGCCCCCGACGCAACCGACGCACCGGCGGCCCAGCCGCAGGATCCGGCGGATGTCAGGGGGGATGTCAGGGCAGAGGTCAGGGCAGACCCTGATGGTTCGGCAGGCACCGATGAGGCAGTCTCTGACGCACAGGACGAGCCGCACGACCCCAGCGCGAACGAGCACGAGGACACCGCATGAGCGCACCGACGACGAACATCCCCGTCGCCATCCCGGCGGGCGCGTCGTCCGGCGCGGGCCGGACCGGCCAGCAGCCGCGCACCATCGCGGGCAGCATCCCCGGGGCGCGCGGCATGGTGGACCGGCTGCTGCACGGCACCCCCGGCCGGATGCGGCTCTTCGGCCTCCTCGGGGTCATCGCCGCCGTGGTGCTCGGCGCGGTGAGCGTCAACGCGCTGCTCGCCTCGCAGGCGGCGGTCGAGCGGGCCGCCAACAACACGGCGCAGGTGATCCGCGCCCAGTCGATCCACGTCGACCTGCTCCGCGCCGACGCCGTGGCCACCAACGCCTTCCTCGTCGGCGGCCTCGAGTCCGCCGACTCCCGCGCCAGCTACGAGGGCGCCATGGCCCGGGTCGCCCGCGGCATCGCCGAGGCCGCGGCCGCCCAGCCTGCCGACGGCAAGGCGCTCGGCGTGCTCGCCGAGCGGGTGCAGACGTATGCCGCCCTCGTCGAGCAGGCCCGCTCCAACAACCGCCTCGGCCTCCCGGTGGGCGCGCAGTACCTCACCCAGGCCAGCGCCGGGCTGCGCTCCGACGCGATCCCGATCGTGACGCAGGTCGTCCAGACCAACGAGGACCGCTCCCAGAAGGAGTTCGACCGCAGCAACTCGAGCCTCCAGCTGCTCGTGGGCGTCGCCGCCCTCATCGGCCTCGTCGCGCTCGCGGTCTGGCTGGCCCGGCGGACGCACCGCTACCTCAACCCGTCGCTGACGGGCGCCATCGCGCTGCTCCTCGTCGCCCTCTTCGTGACGGCGACCATCATCACCGGCATCGGGAGCGCGACCCGCGGGGTGTCCCAGGGCGACTACCAGCGGGCCGTCGCCCTCGCCGACGTCACGACGGCCGCCAACGACGCCCGCGCCAACGAGAGCCTGACGCTCATCCGCCGGGGCTCGGGAGCCACCAACGAGGCGGCGTGGAAGACGAACGAGTCCGCCGTCCGCAACACCCTCGAGGGGATCGACCAGTCCACGACCCTGAGCATCCTCTGGACCGACTACGTAACCGCGCACCAGAAGGTGCGCTCGCTCGACGACGGCGGCAAGTGGGACGACGCCGTCAAGCTGTCGACGAGCACATCCGCCGGAGGGGCAGCGAAGACGTTCGGCGATTTCGACACGGCCGTGACGCAGGCCCGCGACGACGCCGCGAGGACCACCGTCTCCAGCCTCCGGGGCCTCGGTGGCAGCGCCCCGCTCATCGCCCTCGTCGTCGCCCTCGCGGCACTCGTCGCGTCGTGGCTCGTGGTCCGAGGTATCGGCCAGCGGATCGAGGAGTACCGATGAGCGTCCTCATGTCAGTGGTGCGCCGTCGGCTGTCCGCCCTCGTCGCCGTGGCGGGCCTCGGTGTGCTCGCCGGCTGCTCGGGTGTCACGTACGCCGAGACGCCGCTGCCGCAGACCACCGCGCCCAAGCCGTCGAGCAGCGCCCCCGCCGTCGCAGCGCCGACGTGCACCAACGCGACGCAGTCCTACGACCCGCTCCCCACGCTCCCCAGCCGCGGCGAGATCACCGACGCGGCGATGCGCAAGATCATCGACAAGGGCTACCTCACCGTCGGGGTCTCCGCCGACACCTACCTCTTCGGGGCCCGCAACGCCTTCACCGGCGGCATCGAGGGCTTCGACATCGACATGGCCCGCGCCGTCGCCAAGGCGATCTTCGGCGACCCCGGCAAGCTCCAGCTGCGCGTCATCACGGCAGCGGATCGCATCCCGCTGCTCCAGGACGGCTCGGTCGACATGGTCGCCCGCAACCTGTCGATGACATGCGGCCGCTGGAACGACATCGCCTTCTCCGCGGAGTACTACCGCTCCGGTCAGAAGGTCCTCGTCAGCAAAGCGCTTCCGGGCGCCAAGGACCTCAGCCTCACCGACCTCACGGGCAAGCGGGTGTGCGCGCCCACCGGGACCACGTCGCTGACGAAGCTGCAGCAGGTGAAAGGTCCTGTCGTCGTCACCGCCGGCACGCACACCGGCTGCCTCGTGCTCCTCCAGCAGGGCAAGGCCGACGCCATCACCGGTGACGACACCGTGCTCGCAGGGCTCGCCGCGCAGGACCCCAACACCGTGGTCACGAGCGCCAAGGCCATCACCGTCGAGCCCTACGGCCTCGGGCTCAACAAGGCCGACACCTACCTCGCCCGCTACGTCAACCGCGTCATCGCCGACCTCGAGGCCGACGGGCAGTGGAAGGCGACCTACAACCGCTGGCTCGCAGCACCGCTCGGGCCCGCCCCGGCTCCCCCGACCCCGGTGTACGGACGATGACGGCCGTGCCGCAGAGCCACCCCGACCCGGGCACCGTCGCGCCGACGGCGCCCGGACGCCTCGGCGTGCCCGTCCAGGCGCCCGAGGCCCAGACCTACCTGAATGCCCTGCGGGAGTGGGTGGCCCAGCGTCGAGCCGACCTCGGCGAGGTCGACCGTGCCGTCCTCAAGCTGTCCCAGGCCGAGCAGGTCGCCATCACCAACGACCTGACCGTGGCGCTGACGTTCTGGAAGGCCGTCAGTGACCGCCTGACCCTGCTCGAGACGACGTTCGACGGTGGCCGGGTCGGGCCCGTCGAGGCCGAACGCCTCTCGACCCTCATCCACGGTCGCCTCGACTCCAACACCACCGAGCACCTGTCGCTGCCGTCGAGCGGCTCGCTCGCCGTCAGCCTGCCCGAGGCGTGCCGACTGCTCGACTCGCTGACGCGCACCCTGCAGGCACGCGCCTCCCTCGCGCCCGGGGCGGCCGAGGCGACCCAGCGAATCACCTTGGTGCGCGCAGGGATCGAGCGCACTCGCGACCAGATCCCGCTCGTCCCGGCCGGAGCCCAGCGCGACGAGGCCACGGAGAAGATCATGCGGCTCGACCGGCGCATGGACGACCTCGTCGAGCGCGCCCGTCGCGGCGCCGACGTCGGCGGCATCATCGGCCCGCTCGAGATCGATGTCGCCGTGCTCGAGCGAGACCTCATCGTCGCCGCCGCCGAACGCGCCTCGGCCGCCCGCAGCCGCGTGCGCACCCAGCAACAGGTCGAGGAGCTCGACGCCCGCGCCGCCGCCATCCGAGCCCTCGAACGCGCCTGCCTCGAGGCGATCACCCCCGCTCCGCACCTCGCCATCCCCAACGTCCGCGCGCTGGGACCGGTGCCGCAGGCGGCAGCCGAGCTCACGGCATACCGCAGCAAGCTCGAGCGCGTCTCGCGCGCCCTCGACCTCGCCCACGAGACGTATGCCGCCGGGCTGGCCGAGCGCGACGAGGTCGTCGGGCTCGTCGGCGCCGTGGGGGCCATGGCCTCGTCCGCGATGCTGGCGCCCGAAGGGGCCGACGACGTGTCCGAGCTGCGACGTCGGCTCGACGAGACCCTCGCGGCGCGGCCGCTGCCCATCGCCAGGGCCCGGGCCCTGGCGGCCGCGTTCGCGGCCTACGTCGACGCGGCGACCCGGCCCGCTCCGCGCACCGGACGCACCGCTCCCCGTCCTCCTGCACCCCGACCCCAGAGGCCCCGCCCATGACCTGCACGCAGCCGGGCTGCACCGGAACGATCATCGACGGCTACTGCGACGTGTGCGGCATGGCCGCAGGGTCCAACCCGGTCCCCGTGGCAGTGGGGGCCGCAGCGCCCCGCGGCGCGGCTCCTGCGCCCACCCCGGCACCGGCTGTCGGACCGTCGATCCCGGAGGGCGGCGCCTGCCAGCAACCCGGGTGCAGCGGCACGATCGAGGCCGGCTACTGCAACGTCTGCGGAACCCCTGCCGACCAGCTGAGCGTCGCCGGGTATGCCGCGCCCGCGGAGCCCCCGGGCCCTGACGGCCAGGGCGCCGAGGCGGCAGGGACGGCGGGGACCGCGGGCACGGGCGGGGTCGGTCCGGAGATGTCGACGCGATCGGCCGCCTCGAGCAACCTCGCGTCGGCCGCCCTGGGCTCCAAGCGAGCCCGGGAGGCCGGATCCATCGCGACCCGGCGCACCGGGGGGTCACAGCGGCTCCGGTCGGCACGGCTCGGTGGCGGCATCACGACGGTGCGTCCGGCTCCCGAGATCGACGCCGCCAAGGCTCTCCTGACGAACCCGACGGTGCCCGAGAACAAGCGCTACTGCCCCAAGTGCGGTGAGCCCGTCGGGCGCGGCCGCGACGGCAAGACCGGGCGCACCACGGGCTTCTGCCCCAAGTGCCGCCACCCGTTCTCCTTCGACCCCAAGCTCAAGGCGGGTGACCTCGTGGCCGGGCAGTACGAGGTCGCGGGCTGCCTCGCCCACGGCGGCCTCGGCTGGATCTACCTCGCCCGCGACAAGAACGTGTCGGACCGTTGGGTCGTGCTCAAGGGCCTGCTCAACTCCGCCGACCCCGACGCCCTCGCGGCGGCGATCGCCGAGCAGCGTTTCCTCGCACAGGTCTCGCACCCGAGCATCGTCGAGATCTACAACTTCGTGACCCACGACGACGCCGGCTACATCGTCATGGAGTACGTCGGCGGAACCTCGCTCAAGTCCATCCTCAAGCAGCGCCTGCAGGCTGCCGGGAAGTACGACCCGCTGCCCGTCGACCAGGCCCTCGCCTACATCCTCGAGATCCTGCCGGCGTTCCAGTACCTCCACGATCTGGGCCTCGTCTTCTGCGACTTCAAGCCGGACAACATCATCCAGGTCGGCGACGAGGTCAAGCTCATCGACCTCGGCGGCGTGCGCCGCGCCGACGACGAGGACTCCGCGATCTTCGGGACCGTCGGCTACCAGGCTCCCGAGGTGGCCGAGCTCGGCGTCTCCGCCGCCTCTGACATCTACACGATCGGGCGCACCCTGGTGGTGTTGACGATGGAGTTCCGCGGCTACCAGACGACCTACCTCAACACGCTGCCCGCACAGGACACCGTGCCGGTCTTCCAGCGCTACGACTCGTTCTACCGGCTCGTGGCCAAGGCGTGCGCCCCCAACCGGGACGACCGCTTCGTCTCCGCCGACGAGCTGCGCTCGCAGATGGTCGGGGTGCTGCGCGAGGTGGTCGCCCTCGACCGCGGGTCGGGCGCCGCGACGACCACGGTCGGCTCGCTCCTCTTCGACGTGCCCACGCCGGGCGTCGAGCCCGACGACTGGCGCAACCTGCCGGCCCTGCGCCGAGACCCGCACGACCCGCAGGCCGGGTGGCTGACGACGGTCACCGGCCCACCGGAGGAACGACTGGCGACGCTCAAGCGAGCTGCCGTGCGCACGACCGAAGTGCTGCTCGAGCAGGCGCGCACGGCCCTCGACGCGAACAAGCCCGACGTCGCCGAGTCCACGGCGGCCGAGCTGCTGAGCGCCGACCCGTGGGAGTGGCGCGCCGTCTGGATCCAGGGGCTGGCCGCGCTCGAGCGGGGCGACTCACGTGCTGCCCAAGCCGCGTTCAACGCCGTCTACGGCCAGGTCCCGGGCGAGCTCGCACCCAAGCTCGCCCTCGCCCAGGCCTCCGAGCAGGCCGGCGACGACGCGGTCGCCGAGAACCTCTACGTCGCGTGCGCCCGGACCGACGCGACCTACGTCCCGATGGCAGCCTTCGGCGTGGCCCGCATCCGGGCAGCGCGCAAGGACGTCGACGGCGCGGTCGCGGCATACCGCCTCGTGCCGGTGCAGTCGAGCGCCTACCGCACGGCTCGGGCAGGTCTCGCCGAGCTGCTCGCCCGGGCCAACCGCGGCCTGCCCGACCTCGCCGAGGCGCTGCGCACCCTCGACGACACGTCGCTGTCGGCGCGGCGGCGGGCCGAGCTGACCACGCTGATCTACCGTGAGGCGCTCGTGACGGTGGAGAAGAGCGGCAACAAGGCCGATGTCCGCCTGGGCGAGCACAAGGGCACCCCCAACGGCCTGCGACTCGGGCTCGAGGAGGCCCTGCGCGAGCTGGCCAAGCGCACCCCCGACCTGTCCGAACGCGTTCCCCTCGTCGACGAGGCCAACGCCATCCGACCCTGGAGCCTCTGGTGACCTACATCCCGACGACGGGAGCGGCCCACCCCGCTCCGGTCCCCATTCCCGGCCCCAATCCCGGCCCCAATCCCGGCCCCGCTCCCGACCCCGATCCCGACCCCGCGACCAGCGCGCCGGCGACCAGCGAACCGCAGGCGAGCGCGCAGGCGGCGCAGGCGCCTGAGGCTTCCCGCGAGTGCCCCGCCTGCGGAACGGCCAACCCGGCCGAGTCGAGCTTCTGCGAGGCCTGCGGCGCCGACCTCGTCGTCGCGGCTCGCGCCGCCACCGGCACGCCGCCAGCGGCCCCGCCGTCGGACGGCACCGTGCTCGCCTCGGCGACGCCGCAGACCGCGCCCGCCGGTGAGGAGTCGCCGCTCGACGTCGGCTGGACCGGCGCCGTGCCCTCGTCCGCCGTCGCGCCGGCCGACGACGAGCTGACCTGCCACGCCTGCGGCCAGGGACGCATCGTCGACGGCTACTGCGACCACTGCGGCACGCCCCCGCCCAACCCGCGCGACCATCTCGTCGAGTCACCGACGGCCTGGGTCGGCGGCGTCTGCGACATCGGCAGGCGCCACGCCCGCAACGAGGACGCCATGTCGCTCAGTGCCACCGAGCCACCGGGGTCGCGCGCGGTCCTCGTCGTCTGTGACGGCGTCTCGATGGCGACCGACTCGCACATCGCGTCGCTCGCCGCCGCCAAGACCGCGCGTGCCGTGCTCGACCAGCCCTTCCCTCGCGGGGTGGGCACCCCGGACGCGTGGGCGGCCGGAGCCGCGCGGGCGTTGACGAGCGCCGTCGCCCGGGCCAACGAGGCCGTGGCCGCTGCCGTGGTCGAGGACGTCCCCAACCCGCCGTCGTGCACCTTCGCTGCCGCGGTCGTGGAGGACGACGTCATCGTCGCCGGCAACGTCGGCGACAGTCGCGTCTACTGGCTGCCCGACGCCGCGGAGGAACCGGCGAGCCAGCTGGGACGCGACGACTCGTTCGCCCAGGAGCAGATGGCGGCGGGCGTCCCGCGGCTCGAGGCCGAGACCGGCCCGCACGCGCACTCGATCACGCGTTGGCTCGGGCGGGACGCTCCGGACGACCTCACGCCGCACCTGACGACCGTGACGGCGACGTCAGGCTGGCTCATGGTCTGCTCCGACGGCCTCTGGAACTACTGCTCCGAGGCCGAGGCCCTGCGCAGCCTGCTGCACGACACCGCGGCGCGGCTCGACGACGTGACGCCGACCACGGTGGCGCAGGCGCTCGTCGACTTCGCCAACGAGCAGGGCGGACGCGACAACATCACGGTTGCCCTCGCCCGACTGGCTGGGCGAGGATCGAGCACGACGACGGAGGCGACCGCATCGGCGGCGCCGGTGGAAGGGGACCCGACGGATGGCTGACTTCACCGCAGAGGTGTTCCAGAACGAGTTCCTGCCCGACGGTGGCACCGACGTCCACGCGATCGTGCGGGTGACGTCGAGCGGCGCGTCCGCCGCGACTGCCTCGGCGGCCTCGGCGGGTCTGACCGACCCGGGATCGGCCGCCGAGGTCATCCTCATCGACACGTCCGGCTCGATGGGGCGCCGTGGCGTCCAGGCGGCCGGTGAGGCTGCCAAGGCGGCTCTGGCCGAGATCGTCGACGGCACGCTCTTCTCGATCGTCTCCGGCAACGGCACGGCCCAGATCGTCTACCCCTACAGCCACCAGGGCGCGCTCGTGCCGATGTCGGCACACACCCGGGGCGAGGCCAACCGCGCCATCGAGGGGTTGCGCGCCAACGGCGGCACGGCGATGGGCACGTGGCTCACTCTCGCCCGTCAGATCTTCGAGACCGTGCCGTACGTGACCAAGCGACACGCGATCCTGCTCACCGACGGCGTCAACGAGGGCGAGACGCCGGCCTCGCTGCAGACCGCGGTCGCCAGCTGCGTCGGCGCGTTCCAGTGCGACTGCCGCGGCGTCGGCGACCAGTGGCGCGTGGACGAGGTGCGCGGCATCGCCTCGGCGCTGCTCGGCACCGTCGACCTCATCCCGGCCCCGGAGGAGATGGCGGCCGAGTTCGAGGCGATGATGCGCGCGTCGATGTCGCGCGGCGTCGCCAACTCCGAGCTGCGCGTGTGGGTCCCGCAGGGGGCCGAGCTGCTCTTCGTCAAGCAGGTCTCGCCGACCCTCGAGGACCTCACCTCGCGGCGCACCGTCGTCAACCCGCTCACCGGCGCCTACCCGACCGGCGCCTGGTCCGACGAGAGTCGCGACTACCACGTGGCCGTGCGCCTCCCCGCCCGCACGCTCGGCCAGGAGCAGCTTGCGGCCCGCGTGCAGTTCTCGCTCGGTGGTGACCCCGTGGCGCAGGCGCTCGTCAAGGCCAAGTGGAGCAACGACGACTCACTGACCACGCGCATCGACCCCGCCGTCGCCGCCTACACGGGGCAGGCCGAGCTGGCCACGGTCATCCAGGAGGGTCTCGCGGCCAAGGCTGCCGGCCAGGATGACGTCGCGACCGCCAAGCTCGGGCGCGCGGTGCAGCTCGCCGACGCCACCGGCAACGACGAGATGACGACCCGCCTGAAGAAGGTCGTCGACATCGACGACGCCGACACCGGCACCGTGCGGCTCAAGAAGGGGGCGTCGAAGATCGACGAGATGTCGCTCGACACGGCGTCGACGAAGACGAGCCGGGTGCGCCGATGAGCGCGGTCTGCCCCAACGGACACACGTCCGAGGCCGAGGACTACTGCGACACCTGCGGATCCCCCATCGTGGCGAGCGCCGAGCCAACGCCCCCGGGTACCGCCGCCGGTGCCAGCGCCACACCCTCGTCGGCCGGCTCCTCGCTCGACCTGTCCCCGTCCGTTGCCCCTGCCGAGCCCGGTGGCTCTGGCGCCTCGGGCGGCCCTGAGTCCGTTGGTTCCCCGGGGGCTCCCGGGGCCCCGGCGGTGCTCGAGTGCCCCAACTGCGCGACCGAGAACCCCGACGGCGCGCTCTTCTGCGAGGCGTGCGGCTACGACTTCACGACCGGCGCCATGCCACGTGACCCGGCCGCGGGGCCGAGCGACCTCGCCGACACCGAGCCCGACGCCGAGGCCGTGCCTCCGGTCGGTGCGGGCGGCGTAGGCGCCGCCCCCACCGCCGGCGCTCCGGCTGCGGGGGCGTCCGACTCCTCCGAGGCGCCCGAGTCCTTCGACTGGCTGGCGGAGGTGTGGGTCGATCCCGACTGGTACCAGACCCAGGAGGCCGAAGACCCCTGTCCCTCTCCGGGGCTCCCGACGATCATGCCCCTGCGCCACCGCAGCGTCCTGCTCGGCCGGGTGTCCACGAGCAGGAACACGAGACCCGAGATCGACCTCTCGTCCGATCCCGGCGTCAGCCGACGGCACGCCCAGCTGACCACCGACGGCACGCGCTGGTTCGTCGAGGACCTCGGCAGCTCCAACGGCACGTTCGTCGGGCCCGCGGCCGGACCGTTGCCCGCGACGTCCATCGCCGTGGGACCCAAGACCGAGCTCAGCGACGACGACCGGCTCTACGTCGGGGCGTGGACCCGCGTCGTCGTTCGTCGTGCCACTCCCGACGAGGTCGAGGCCTACGCCTGACGTAGGGAAGTGGGCAGTCGACGACGGAGGTCGGCTGCGCGTGCCTCTCACGTGTCCCTTTGCGCGCGTGAGGAACTGGGCGGTCGAGGGAGGTCGGGTCGAGTGCCCACCTCCCAGCCGAATACGTGAACGTCACTTGAACGCTGGCGACATTTGCCACGGCGCCCCCTAGGGTGGTGCGACGTGAGCGACCGGCCCCTCCCCTCCACCGTCGACAACCCGCAGGTCATCGTCGTCACCGGCGTCATGGCGGCGGGCAAGTCGACCGTCTCCCAGCTCCTTGCGGAGCGCTTCACGCGCGCCGTGCACCTGCGCGGCGACGAGTTCCGACGCGTCGTCGTGCGTGGTCGCGCCGACATGTCGCCGCAGGGCGACCCCGAGGCTGAGCGGCAGCTGGTGCTGCGCCACCGCATCACCGCCCGCACCGCCGACACGTATGCCGACGCCGGGTTCACCGTCGTCGTCCAGGATCTCTTCGTCGGCACGAGCCTCGCGCCCTTCCTCGAGCAGGTGACGACCCGACCGCTCAGCCTCGTCATGCTCGCCCCCGACGTCAGCACCGTCATGCAGCGCGAGTCCGAGCGGGTCAAGGTCGGCTACGGGGACCTCTGGTCGATCCGAGACTTCGACCACAAGGTGCGCACCGAGACGCCCCACATCGGGCTCTGGCTCGACAGCTCGCAGCAGACGCCCGACGAGACCGTCGAGGAGATCGTCGCGCGGCTGGCGGAAGCGCGGATCGCCTAGATGTCCGCGCTGTCGATCGGTCAGGTGGCCGAGCGCACCGGCGCGGCGACCTCGGCGCTGCGCTACTGGGAGGACCTCGGCCTCATCCACTCGGTCCGCACGACCGGCAACCAGCGGCGCTACGAGCGGGCCACCATCCGGCGCGTCTCCTTCATCCGTGCCGCCCAGCGGGTCGGTCTCTCGCTCGACGAGATCGGCGCCGCCCTCGCCACGCTCCCCGAGGGACGCACGCCCACGGCCGGCGACTGGGCTCGACTCTCACGGGGCTGGCGCCGGCGGCTCGACGAGCAGATCCGGCGTATCGAGAAGCTGCGCGACCAGCTCGACGCGTGCATCGGCTGCGGCTGCCTCAGCCTGCGCACCTGTGCGCTCAACAACCCGTCCGACCGGTTGGCCGACCAGGGCCCCGGAGCCGTCCTCCTCGAGCCCTGAGACCGCCCCGGTCCGGCGGTTAGGTCGTTGTTACTGGCCCTCGGCAGGGTTCGATCGCGCCCGGATCGCCCGGACGCGATCGGAGGAGGCCCAGATGTCCGTTGCGAAACGCTCCGGAGGCTCGTCCGCTGGCCCATCGTCACCGAGCGGACGGGGCCTGTCCGACGACTCGGTGGCGTCCGAGCTCCGCGCGAGCGGCCCTGGCCTCGACTGGCTGGCGGACGCCCTGTCCGAGGCCGGCCTGACGGTCCACGAGACCATCGGCTGGCGCTCGCGAGCGCAAGCGGGACCGTTCGCCCCCGTGGGCGTGCTCATCCACCACACGGAGGTACTCGCGACCCCGGAGGCCCCGGCACCGTCGCTCGCCGCGATGATCGGCGTCGACGACGCACCAGCGTCGCGAGGCCCGCGCTGCCACGTGCTCATCGACCGGAATGCGGAGTGCTGGGTGGTGGCCGGCGGTCGTGCCCACCACGCAGGCCGGGCCCGTGCGAGCGGGCCCGTGCCCGAGGGTGACGCCGACACACTCTTCGTCGGCGTCCAGATCGAGTATGCCGCCACCTCCACCGAGCCCACCCAGTACGCCACGAGCGTGCAGAAGTCCGTGGCCGTCCTCGCTGCGGCCCGGATCGTCGGTGCGCTCGGGCACGACCACCGCTACGTGCGGGCCCACAAGGAGACGAGCACCACGGGCCGCACCGACCCGTTCAACTGGGACATGGTCTCGATCCGCGACTCGGTCCGCCAGACGCTCGAGCGCACCGGGTGGTAGCGACACCGCGCCTCTTCCCGGGGCCGTGAGACGGCAGTGCCCGCCCCGGTGGATCGGGGCGGGCACTGCCGTCGTCGGRGGGCTCGCCGTGTCTCAGTCGCGGATGTTGTCGGCGCGTCGCGCCACGTAGCCCGAGTAGCTGCTGAGGGAGGCCACGCGGTGGTTCATGTCGTCGTTGGGGTTGGACTCCTCGTAGAGCCAGAACTGGGTGTGGTCGGCATTGGCCCACTTCTGGAAGAGGACGACGTGGCTGCCTGCGTCGACGAGATAGTCGCCGGCCTTGAGGTTGGTCTTGGAGATGCCGGAGCTGTAGCCGGAGCCGGCGAGCGCCGTCGTGTTCGGTGCGTTGAGGCCGGTGGGCCCGAGCTTCAGCGCCATCGAGACGAAGCCCGAGCAGTCGCGGCGCCAGGAGTAGGTCCCGCTGGGACCGGTGGCCGTCCCGGCCTGGCTGTACTGGATGTTGCGGTCCATCCAGTTCTGGGCACGCGCGATGACGTCGGCCCGTGAGATCGGGTCGTTGGGGGCCGCCTGCGCCGTGAGGGCCGGACCGGCCGTGAGGACTGCGGTCGAGAGCACCGCGGTCGCGAGCGCCGAGCGCAGGACGACGCGTCGGGTGGGCTGGGTCTTCATGGGTCTCTCCCTGTCGGTTCTGGTGGGTCGGGCCACGTCGCGCGTTCGATCGAGCGACGCGGACCCGTGCCGCTCTGCAAGCGGAGCGCTTGACACCGACACCATTCGACGCCTCGGTAACAATCGACTAACCCAAGGGAGACGCGTCGGTGACGGCGCCGCCCAGGGCGTGGCCCCGAGCGCCGCTGGCGGGACCGGATCTGCGCCGCGGCATTTCGGCTTGCCCCGTCATGTTCGGCGTCGGGTATCAATGACCCGTGCGATTTGGGGTGCTCGGGCCGGTTCAGGTCCTCACCGACGGCGGGGACCAGGTGCCTCTCGGCAGCGGCCGCGAGCGTCTGGTCCTCGCGATGCTCGTTCTCGGCGCCGACCGGCTCGTCCCGACCGAACGGCTCATCGACGTGCTGTGGACCGAGCCGCCCCCGACCGCCAAGCAGCAGCTGCAGAACCTCATCGCCGGCCTGCGGCGCCGCCTCGCCATCCACGATCGCGACCTCGTGGCGACCCGCCCGTTCGGCTACCAGCTGCGGATGGGCCGGCACCAGCTCGACATCGTGGAGTTTCGCCGGCTCGTCGCCGACGCACGTGGCCGCGCTGAGGCGGATGATCCCGACGGCGCCGCCGACACGCTCGACCGTGCCCTGGGCCTCTGGCGCGGCTCACCCCTGAGCGACGCGGCGCCGGCCAGCCCCGACACCGAGGTGTCCACGCTCGTGCAGTCGCTGCACGACGAGCGGGTGGGTGCTGTCGACCTGCTCGTGGAGTCGCTCGCAGCCGCCGGCCTCCCCGACCAGGTCCTGGCTGCCACGTCCAGCCAGCTGCACCACGACCCGTGGAACGAGCGCCTCCACGCCCACCGGCTCCGGGCCCTCGCCGCCACCGGCCGGCGGAGCGAGGCCGGTGACGAGTACCGCCGACTGAGACGCACCTTCCTCGACGAGCTCGGAGTCGAGCCCGGAGCGGCGCTCGCCGACCTGCACGTCGAGATCCTCGAGGGGCGCTCCGCCGCGGCGTCCGCGGCCTGGGCGACGGCGCGGCCCCGACCGGTGCCCCGCGAGCTGCCGGCCCTGGCCTGGACCCTCGTCGGGAGGGACGACCTGTTCACGGCTCTGGTGCGACACCTCGGTGTCGTACCGTCCCGCGACACCCGGACGCGGGGCGGCCGACCGACCGTCGTCGTCCTCGTCGGTGTCGGCGGGGTCGGCAAGACCGCTCTGGCGGTCGCCGCCGGGCACGCCCTCGGTGAAACCCACCCCGACGGCACGCTCCACGCCGCCCTCGGGCACGGGCCGCGGGGGTCCGCCGACGTGCACGACGTCGCCGCGCGGTTCCTCCGGACGCTCGGCGTGGACCAGTCGCTGATCCCTTCGGACCCCGACGAGCGTATCTCGCTCTACCGCAGCACGATCGACCGCAAGCGGCTGCTCGTCGTGCTCGACGACGCGATGAGTGAGGCACAGGTTCTGCGTCTGCTGCCGACCGGTCCCGGCTCGGCGGCCATCATCACCTCGCGCAGCAAGCTGGCCGGGCTCGTCGGCGTCCGCCGCCACACGGTGCCGCCCCTGGCCCCTGCGGACGCCGCGCGCCTCATCGTCGAGCTCGCCGGTCCTGACCGGCCCGCCGTCACGGCGACGGGCACGGACACGGTCGTCGCCGAGATCAGCGCCCTCTGCGGGCATCTTCCCCTCGCGCTCTGTGTCGCGGGCGCCAAGCTCGCGACGAACGCGGACCTCGAGCTGGACGAGCTGCGCGACCGACTGTCTGGCGAGCACGCCCGACTCGACGAGCTGTCGGTGGGGGACATCGACGTCCGAGCGAGCATCGGTGCATCGGTGAGCGACCTGACCGTGCCTGCGGCGACCCTCTTCGCGCGCCTCGGTGTCACGTCCGGCGAGTGGCCCGAATGGGTGCCGCGGCTGCTCATGGGCGAGGGTGTCTCGCACGCCGGGGCTCGCCAGGCCCTCGACCAGCTCATCGACCGGCACCTCGTCGAACCCAGCGGACGAGATGCAGCAGGACAGGCTCGCTTCCGGGTGCACAGCCTCGTGGTCGAGCTGTCCCGCGAGCGCCTGCTCAGCACCGAGGGCTCGACAGCCCGAGACGCTCTCACCCTGCGTCTCGCCACCGCGTGGCTCGACCTCGCCCAGGTGGCCGAGGCGCACCTCGGCACCTACGGTCCCGGGCCGACGGCCACGGTGCACGATGACGCCCCCGCACCGCTCACCCCGGCACCGACGTGCGCGCCGAGCGACTGGTTCGAGGCCGAGCGGATCAACCTCACTGCGGCCGTGCTCGGTTCGGTCGCCCTCGAGGAGCGGGAGCTGGCCGCCCGGCTCGCCCTCGCGCTGCGCACCTTCCTCACCGTCCGCGCCTATGACGACGAGCGCGAGCGCGTCCTGCGTCTGGCGCTCGACGACTACCCGGAGACGTGCGACCAGGGCCTGCTCGCCCAGCTGCTCGGGGCGCTCTTCGGCGTGCTCGCCCAGGCGAGACGCTTCGCCGAGCTGCCCGAGGTCGCCTCGCGCCGCCTCGACACTGCTCGCGCGATCGGCGACACGGCGCTCGAGCAGGCCTCGACGGCGCAGGCCGGCTGGGCCGCCATGGTGCTCAACCGTTTCGACGAAGCCCTCGAGGCGTATGCCGCCGTCGCCGCCCTCGCGGAACGGCGCGGGGACGCGTCGGGGCGAGCCGCCGCCGACGGTCAACGGGGCGTGGTGCTGCGCAACATGGGGCGCCCCGCCGAGGGGGACCCGTTGCTCGCGACGATGGTCGAGGCGTCGCGTCGAGAGGGGTCGTCGCGCCGAACCTGTATCTGGCTCGTCACCCGCTCAGAGGGCCTGCTCGGCCTCGGCCGCATCGACGCAGCCGAGGCGCTGCTCATCGAGGCCCTGGGGATCGCCGAAGACTTGCGCGACGAGCTCGGCGCCGCCCACTGCCGGCTCGAGCTCGGCCGGGCTCACCTGCTCCGGGGGTCGCTCGAGCGCGCGAACGAGGAGCTGCGGGCCGCGCGACCGCAGCTCGACGCACACGCGGTCGACGGTGAGGATCTCGACTGTCTCCGTCTCGCCGTCGACCTTGACTCCGCAGCGGGCCATTGGCGCTCGGCCGAGCGGCAGGCGCGTCGGCTCGTCGACGGACGCCGGACGGAGGGTGACGAGCTGCAGCTCGCATGCGACCTGGCCCGCCTCGCCCGTGCCCAGGAATCCGGTGGCCGGGCGGGCGCCGACGATGCCGACGAGGTGACCGCGATCCTTCGGCGGCTCGGGCTCGACCGTGAGGCGCTGCGGCTCCCGCCCCTCACCGCCGGGGGCCCGCCCGCGCGTTGTTAGGGATTTGTTGGCGGGGCGCCCTTACATTGCGCTCATCAGCAGGGCAGGCATCCACCAGCCCTCGACGAGTCAAGGGGACCGCCACCATGAAGCAGACCATCCGCATCGCCGCGGCATTCACCGTCACAGCCATTCTCGGCTTCGCCGCGGGGACAGCCGGCCATGCCGCGTCGGCCCCGGTCGACGCGTGGTGCGTCAAGGGCGTCCAGTCCGTGAACGGTCCGTGCGAGTACGTCGCCGGGAGCTGACCCCGAGCCCCACCGAACCACCGAACCACGAGGACCACGAGCACCACGAGGACCACGACGCGCAGCAGCGTCGTGGTCCTCGTTCGTGGTCCTCGTTCGTATGCATCAACCGTGGTGTCACGGTCGAGGCTGTGTCACGGTCGGGCTGTGTCACGGTCGGGCTGCCACGGTCGGGCTGCCACGGTCGGACCGCCGGATGAGACGCCGCACGAGACACGCGGGGGTGCCGCGGAGAACCGTCGGTCCCCGCGGCACCACCGCGTCAGCTGTCGGAGGCGTCAGCCCTTGTGCCAGTAGTAGGCGACGCCACCCTTGGACGCGGCGTGCGCGTCGGGGTTGTAGGTGTGCTCGCCGACCTTGAGCGACGCGACGAAGTTCGAGTCGATGACCCGGATGTCGACGCCCGCCGGGTCACCCGTGACGATGGCGGTGTGGATGCCCGTGGTGTGCGCGCCGGAATCGGTCTCCTGGATGATGTCGCCGGGCACGACGTCGGCCTTGGCGACGCGGTGGTAGCCGGCGTTGATGTAGGCCTGGTAGTAGCCGGTGCCAAGCGTGTTGGCGTGGGTCTCGGCGTAGATCTTCTGGACGAACACCTTGCACTGGCCCTGGGTCGTCCCGAGGTAGTTGCGAGCGTGGGCGACCATCGGGTTCACGGCGGCGTCTGCCGTCGCGATGGCACCGATCGGGGCGAGGCCGGCGGTTGCGGCGGCGAGGACGACGGTGGTGGCAAGGGTGCGGAAGGCGCTCTTCCGGACTCGAGTGTTCATGGTCAATCTCCTTGTGGTGGCGAGCGATCGGGCAGGTCGACCGGATTCGGACCGGCCCGCCCCTTGAGGGCGTGGGACCAGAGTCACGGGACCCCCTAACCACCCGCTAACAAAGCGGATTGCGCTTGTGAGGCGCCCGACCCGGCCGGCGAACGCCGACCACAACGGCCGACCACACGGCATACGCGAGGGGCCCCGCCGTCCACGTCGGACGGCGGGGCCCTCGTCGTGCGGGTCGCTCAGTCGGTCGGGTCGGCCGGTACGGCCGCGTCCGGGGTCGGGACGCCCGGACCGCCGGCCGGGCCGGGCGAGCCCGCACCGACCGTCGCCATCTCGGGGAGGCCGTCGGGCAGACCCGGGGCGCCCGTCGACTCGTCGAGGTCGGCCGCGGCACCCGCGAACTGGGCGGCGTAGAGCGTGGCGTAGGCGCCACCGGACGCGAGCAGCTCGGCGTGCGAGCCCTTCTCGACGATGCGGCCGTCCTCCATGACGAGGATGAGGTCGGCGTCGCGGATCGTCGACAGACGGTGCGCGATGACGAAGCTCGTCCGGTCGGACCGCAACGCGGCCATGGCGTGCTGCACGAGCACCTCGGTGCGCGTGTCGACCGAGCTCGTCGCCTCGTCGAGGATGAGCAGCGCCGGGTCGGAGAGGAACGCGCGAGCGATCGTGACGAGCTGCTTCTCGCCTGCCGAGATGTTGGACGCCTCGTCGTCGAGCACCGTGTCGTAGCCGTCGGGGAGCGAGTGCACGAAGCGGTCGACGTAGGTCGCCCTGGCAGCGGCGACGACCTCCTCGTCGGTGGCACCCGGGCGCCCGTACGCGATGTTGTCGCGGATCGTGCCCCCGAAGAGCCACGTGTCCTGCAGCACCATGCCGATGCGGGACCGGAGGTCGTGCCGGGTGAGCTCGCGGATGTCGACGCCGTCGAGCGTGATGCGGCCGCCGTCGAGCTCGTAGAACCGCATGATGAGGTTGACGAGGGTCGTCTTGCCGGCGCCGGTGGGTCCGACGATGGCAACGGTCTGGCCGGGGCGCACCGAGAGGTCGAGGTCCTCGATGAGCGGCTTGTCGGACGAGTAGGAGAAGGACACGCCCTCGAACGTCACGGCACCGTGCGGGTCCTCGATGCGGTCCGGCTCGACGGGGTCGGACTCCTGCTCGTCGGCGTCGAGGACCTCGAAGACGCGCTCGGCCGAGGCGACGCCCGACTGGAGCACGTTGGCCATCGAGGCGACCTGCGTCAGCGGTTGCGTGAACTGCCGGGAGTACTGGATGAACGCCTGGACGTCACCGAGGCTCATGGCGCCGGACGTCACCCGGAGGCCGCCGACGACGGCGATGAGGACGTAGTTGAGGTTCCCGACGAACATCATGACCGGCATGATGATGCCGCTGATGAACTGGGCTCCGAACGACGCTTCGTACAGCTCGCCGTTCTTCTCCTTGAACGCCTGCTCGGTCTCCTTCTGGCGGCCATAGACCTTGACGAGGCCGTGGCCGGTGAAGGTCTCCTCGACGATGCCGTTGAGCTCGCCGGTGTTGCGCCACTGCTGGATGAACAGCTTCTGCGACCGCTTCGCGATGAGACTCGTGACGACGATCGAGATCGGGATGCTCACGAGCGAGATGAGGGCGAGCGTCCACGAGATCCAGAACATCATCCCGAGCACGGCGACGACCGTCAGCAGGGAGTTGAGCAGCTGCGAGAGCGTCTGCTGCAGGGACTGGCCGACGTTGTCGATGTCATTGGTGACGCGGCTGAGGATCTCACCGCGCGGCTGGTTGTCGAAGTAGGGCAGCGGCAGCCGGTTGAGCTTCGCCTCGACCTCCTGGCGCAGGTCGTACATCGTGCGGGCGAGCACGCCCTGCAGGATCCAGCCCTGGACCCACATGAGCAGCGAGGCCACGGCGAAGAGCGCGATGACGAGGAGGAGCACGTTGGCGAGGGCGTGGAAGTCGATGCCCCGGCCCGGGGTGAAGTCGACGTTGCCCAGCAGGTCGGCATACGTCGTCTGGCCCCGGGCGCGCAAGGTCGCGATGACCTGCTCCTTCGTCGTGCCCGGCGGCGCCTTGATGGCGCCCCCGATGACGCCGGAGAAGATGAGGTCGGTCGCCCGGCCGAGGATCTTCGGCCCGACCGAGCTGAACGTCACGCTGACGACGGCGAGCACGAGCACGACGATCACCTTGGCCCGGTGCGGACGGAGCCTGCCGAGCAGGCGCTTGGCCGACGGGCCGAAGTTCAGCGACTTCTCCCCCGGCTGGCCGATCTGCATGTGCGGCGGGCCGCCCCGTCGGGCCGGGCCGCGTCGAGCCTCTGCGGCCTTCTCCTCCGTGGTCTTGACTCCCTCGGCCATCAGGCCGCCTCCTCCGCGCTGCGCTGGGACTCGACGATCTCCCGGTAGGTCTCACAGGTGTCGACGAGCTGGTCGTGCGTGCCCTGGCCGACGATGCGGCCGTCCTCGAGCACGAGGATCTGGTCGGCGTCGACGATCGTCGACACGCGCTGGGCCACGATGACGACGGTGCTCTGTGCCGTGGCCGGGCGCAGGGCCCGACGCAACCGGGCATCGGTCGACAGGTCGAGCGCCGAGAACGAGTCGTCGAAGAGGTAGATGTCGGGCCGCTTGACGATGGCACGGGCGATGGCCAGCCGTTGCCGCTGGCCACCCGAGACATTGGTGCCGCCCTGGGCGATCGCCGCGTCGAGGCCGCCCATGGCCTGGACGAAGTCCTGTCCCTGGGCGATGCGCAGGGCGTCCCACAGCTCGTCGTCCGTGGCCTCAGGGTTGCCGTAGCGCAGGTTCGTCGCCACCGTGCCGCTGAAGAGGTACGGCTTCTGCGGGACGAGCCCGATCTTGCTCCACAGGTCGTCGAGCGCGAGGTCGCGCACGTCCACGCCACCGACGCGCACCTTGCCGCCCGAGGCGTCGAAGAGGCGCGGCACGAGACCGAGCAGGGTCGTCTTGCCCGAGCCGGTCGACCCGATGATGGCCGTCGTGCGACCCGGCTGCGCCCGGAAGGACACGTCGTGGAGCACGGCGGCCTCGGCGCCCGGGTAGTGGAAGTCGACGCCCGACACCTCGAGCCCCGCGGCGCCGACCGGCAACGGCAGCGGCTGCACCGACTCGACCACGGACGACTCGGTGCCGAGGACCTCCTCGATGCGGCCGGCCGAGACCGATGCGCGCGGGATCATCGTGGCCATGAAGGTCGCCATCATGACGGCCATGAGGATCTGCACGAGGTAGCTGAGGAACGCCGTCAGCTCGCCGATCTGCATGTCGCCGGACGCGATCCGGTGGGCGCCGAACCACATGACGGCCACCGTGGAGAGGTTGAAGATCAGCATGACGATCGGGAAGACGAGCGCCATGAGCCGCCCGACGTGGAGGCCGGCGTCGGTGAGCCGCTCGTTGGCCTCGGCGAAGCGCGACTCCTCGTGGTCCTCGCGCACGAAGGCGCGGACGACCCGGATGCCGGTGATCTGCTCGCGCATGACGCGGTTGACGCCGTCGAGCGAGGTCTGCATGCGGCCGAACCACGGCACCATCCGCGAGATGACGAGACCGACGACGAGACCGAGGAGCGGCACGGCCACGGCGACGAGCCACGAGAGCCCGACGTCCTCGCGGAGCGCCATGATGATGCCGCCGACCATCATGATCGGGGTCGTCACGAGCAGCGCGAAGCCCATGAAGACGACCATCTGGACCTGGGTCACGTCGTTGGTGTTGCGGGAGATGAGGGTCGGCGCCCCGAAGCGGGTGACCTCCTGCGCGGAGAACTCGACGACCTTGCCGAAGACCCTGCCGCGCACGTCGCGACCCATCGCCATGGCGACCCGGGCGGCGAGGAAGGTGCCGGCCACGGCAGCCGTGATCTGCACGACGCTGACGCCGAGCATGAGGGCGCCGTGGCTGAGGATGAAGCTGGTGTCGCCCTTGGCGACGCCTTCGTCGATGATCTCGCCGTTGAGGCTGGGCAGGTAGAGCGAGGCCATGGTGCTGACGAGCTGGGCCAGCACGATGAGCGTGATCTGCCCCGAGTACGGGCGCAGGTGACTGCGGAGCAGTCGGATCAGCATGGGGGTGCCTTTCGGTGCGTGGTGTCGCTCAGGAACGGTAGGGACTCACGTGGGGTGAGGGTCAACTGGTTTGTCACGGCCGCGACCCCTCGCCGTGCTGATCGTGCTCACTGTCCTCGGCGCAGCCACCGCGGCGCACGAGCCCGAACAGCACGGTGTCGACGATCTCCTCGGGGGTCAGCACCCGACCGTCCGCGATGCCGGGATGGCTGCCGGAGAAGGTGAGCAGCCGGATGCGGTGGACGACGTCGGCGCCGGGGACGACGAGCTGGTCCTCGTCGTGGACGAGCAGCTCGTGGACCGCCTCGAGCAGCGGCTGGTGCGCGGCCTCGTGCTCCTCGTCGTCGGCGTGCCCGCGCAGGTGGCGGCCCGCCTCGAAGCAGCTCTGGTGCGGGCCGCGGTTGGGCGGCTCGGTCAGGCCGAGCGCGCCCATCAGCCCGAAGACCTCGGTGAAGCGCGTCTGCATGATGCGGGTGAAGTCGACGAGCCGGTCGCGCAGCGAGCCCTCGGGGTCGATGGCGGCGATGCGTCGCCGGACGGGGGCCGGACAGAAGGCGGTCTGGACGACCTCCTTCTCGAGCACCTCCTTGGTCGGGAAGACCCGGAAGATCGTGCCCTCCGCGACACCGGCCTCCTGGGCGATCTCGCTCGTCGTCGGCTTGCGGCCCTCCCGGTGGGCGAGCCGCACGAACACCTCGATGAGGGCGTCACGCCGGTCGTCGGGGTCCATCGGGGCCGCCCTGCGCTGGGCCGGCCGCGCGGCCCCCTCAACTCGTGTCGACACCCGACCATCATGAATGAGTGAGCACTCACTCACAACTGTTTTGGCGGGAAACCCCCATCGAAAGGGCAATCCGTCCGCTTCCCGGGTGCCCCGCAGTGTCACTGAGCGGTGTCACTGAGCGGTGTCACTGACCGGACGGATTGCTCTCTCGATTGGAGAGGTCGGCTCAGACGAGCAGGCCGTCGGCGACGAGGTCGCGCAGCTGCGGGACGAGCTCGGAGCGCACATCGGCGGCGTCGAGGCCGAGCACCGTGGCGATGGCGTCGAGCGCCGCCCGAGCCGTCAGCTCCCCGTCGGCCACGCCGAGGTATGCCGCCAGCAGCGTCCCGGCACGCACGACGCGTCCCAGGCCGCCGCCCTGACGGACGAGGATGACGGTCGGGTCCTCGGCGCCGGGCGTGCCGTGTCGCTCTTCCGTGACGTCAGGCGCACAGGACCACGCGACGTCGAGGAGGTCGTCGTCGGAGTGCTCGGAGAGCCAGGTGCGGGCGCGCAGGCCGGCGTCGACCGTCGGGCCCATGGGGGCCGCGACCGGACCGTGGGCCTCGTCGAGGGAGCGCCAGGTCGGACGGTCGGTGGCCGGCCGCTGCAGGCTGACGACCCCGAACCCGACCCTCTCGACGTCGCGCGCGGCGAAGTCGCGCAACCACGCGGCATACAGCTGCGAGTGGGCCTCGCTGCCGGGCTGGGCACCGCCGTCGCGCGCCCACAGCTCTGCGTACTCGGCCGGGTCCTGCGAGTCGCGCTGGACGACCCACGCGTCGAGGGCGACGCCGTCGCTGGCCTGCTCGTCGAGCCACTCGGTCCACACGTCGCGCCACGAGCGACCGGCCGGGACCTCCCAGTTGCCGAGGAACTGCGCCACGCCACCGGGCTCGAGCACCGTACCGACCTGGCGGACGAGCGACTGGACGAGGGCGTCACCGGCACGGCCGCCGTCGCGGTACTCGTAGAGCGGGAGGCTCTCGTCGCGCGGCGTGATGACGAACGGCGGGTTGCTGACGACGAGCGAGAACTCCTGTGCTGCGACGGGGTCGAGCAGGTCACCCGCGACCAGCTCGACCTCGGGGACGGCGCCCGCACCTGCTGACGCGGCGAGCGCGAGGTTGAAGGCGGCATACGCCAGCGCTCGTTCGGAGATGTCGGTGGCCACGATCGAGCGAGCGTGCCCGAGGAGGTGCAGGGTCTGCACGCCGCACCCCGTGCCGAGGTCGAGCGCCCGCCCCACGGGTCGACGCACGGTCCACGACGCGAGCGTCGTCGAGGCACCCCCGATGCCGAGCACGTGGTCGACCCGTAAGGGGCCCCCCACGACGAGCTCGGAGAGGTCGGAGGCCACCCACCAGTCGTGGGAGTCGTCGCCGTAGGGGCGCAGGTCGCACGTGGCGAGGACGGCACGGTCGGCGGCGGCCTCGCGCCCGGAGCCGAAACCCGCTCGCCCGCCCTCGCGGCGCACGAGGCGCAGGCGCACCGCCCCGTCGACGCCGAGCGACGGCAGGGCAGCAGCCAGGGCCGACTCGCGGACCGGACGACCGAGGGTGAACAGGCGCACGAGGACGCCGCACGCGTCCACCGAAGACGCCGCCTCCGACGGCTCAGACAACTCTGAGGGGTCGGTCGCGAGGAGCGCGGGCAGCGGCTGCTCCCGGTGCAGCGCCGCGGAGGCCACGGGACCGAGCCGCTCGGCGACGCCGTCGACCGTGAAACGGGCCGCCGCGAGGTCCGCGCGGAGCAGCGCGACCAGGGCCTTGTCGGCGACGGGGGTGTCGTTCAGGACCCCTCGCCCGTCGCGCGCACCGCACCGTCGCTCGCAGCGAGCGCCGCGTCGAGGGTGGGGTGGATCTCGAAGACCTTGTCGAGACCGGTGATGGCAAAGACCTTGAGCACGCGGTCGTCCGTCCCGACGAGCCGCATCGAGCCGCCTCGCGTGCGCGTGAGCTTGAGCCGCCCGACGAGGACACCGAGGCCGGTCGAGTCGAGGAACGTCACGTCCGTCAGGTCGACGACGAGCCGCGTGCGGCCGCCCTGGATCTGCTCGTCGAGCTTCTCGCGCACCAGCGGCGCGGTGTAGACGTCGATCTCGCCGCCGAGGTGCACCACGGTCTGGTCGCCGTGGTCGGCTCGGGTGATCGAGAGATCCACCTGTGTCCCCTCCTGTGCCCGCACGTGCAGAACTTCTGTTGCGCCACGATCGGGTGTGAATGACTGCGCAGCAACCTGCCCCGCACGACGGTTACCGTACCCCCACGGCATACGGTTACTCCACATGAACGGGGAGCCAGCGCTCACGGGACCCGTGCCGGAGGACCTCCTGCGCACGCTCGTCGGCGACCACCCCGAGCGGCTCGTGCACGTCCACGAGGTGCCCGCCCGGCGCGCCGTCCACGGCGAGTGGCCGGAGTGGGTCGACCCGACGCTCCTCGGGGCCCTGCTCGCATCGGGCATCGAGGCGCCGTGGTCGCACCAGGTCGAGGTGGCGCAGGCCGCCCACGCGGGACGCCATGTCGTCGTCAGCACCGGCACGGCGTCGGGCAAGAGCCTCGGCTACCACCTGCCGATCCTCAGCGACCTCGTCGCAGGGGCGAGCGCCCCCAACGGTCGCGGCGCGACCGCCCTCTACCTCTCCCCCACCAAGGCGCTCGCCGCCGACCAGCTGAGCCGCATCGACCGGCTCGCACTGCCTGCCGTGCGGCCCGCGACCTATGACGGCGACACCCCGACCGACGAGCGCCGGTGGATCCGCGACCACGCCAACCTCGTGCTCACCAACCCGGACCTGCTCCACCACTCGCTGCTGCCGGGGCACGAGCGCTGGAGCTCGTTCCTCCGTGCGCTGCGCTACGTCGTCGTCGACGAGTGCCACGTCTACAAGGGCGTCTTCGGAGCGCACATGGCGGCGGTGCTGCGGCGGCTCCGCCGGGTCGCCGCGCGCTACCGCTCGGAGCCCACCTTCGTCTTCGCGTCCGCCACGGTGGCCGACCCCGAGGAGCACGCCTCCCGCCTGCTCGGTATGCCGGTGACCCCGGTGACGCGGGACGGGTCACCCCGGGCGTCGATGACGTTCGCGCTGTGGGAGCCGCCGCTCCTCGTCGACGAGACCGGGCAGCGGCAGCGCGTCAGCACCATCACCGAGACGGGCGAGCTGCTCGCCGGGTGCGTGCGCGAACACGTGCAGACCGTCGCCTTCGCGCGGTCGCGCGCCGGGGTGGAGGTCGTGGCGCGCATCGCGAAGGAGCGGGTCTCCGTCGCCGACGAGGGGCGCGTGGCCGCCTACCGCGGCGGCTTCCTGCCCGAGGAGCGTCGCGAGCTCGAGCGCTCGCTGCGTTCCAAGGAGCTGCTGGGGCTCGCGGCGACGAACGCACTCGAGCTGGGGGTGGACGTGAGCGGCCTCGACGCCGTCCTGCTCGCCGGCTGGCCGGGGACCCTGTCGTCGCTCTGGCAGCAGGCGGGGCGGGCCGGCCGGTCCGGCGCCCGCTCGCTCGCCGTGCTCGTCGCCGCCGACGACCCGCTCGACACCTTCGTCGTGCACCACCCCGAGGCGATCTTCGGTCGGGGCATCGAGGCGACCGTCGTCGACCCCGACAACCCGCACGTGCTGGCGCCGCACCTCGCGGCGGCGGCCGCCGAGCTGCCGGTCACCGAGGCGGACATCGACGTCTTCGGCCCGCAGACGCGGGTGCTGCTCGACGCGCTCGTCGCCCGCGGCATCCTCAAGAAGCGGCCACGTGGCTGGTTCTGGGGGCGTGAGGACCGCCCGGCCGATCACCTCTCCCTGCGCGGCGCGGGCGAGCCCGTCCGCATCATCGAGACCCGGACCGGGCGCGTCGTCGGCACCGTCGACGACGCCGCCGCGCACTCGCAGGTGCACACGGGGGCGGTGCACCTGCACCAGGGCCAGACATGGGTCATCACCGAGCTCGACCTCGACGACCACGCGGCCTTCGCGGTGCGCGGAGACCCGGGCTGGACCACGCAGGCGCAGTCGGTGAGCGACTTCCAGATCGTCCACGAGGTCGAGCACGAGGACTGGGGTCCGCTGCGCTGCTCCTTCGGACACGTGACGGTGCGCCATCAGGTGACCTCGTTCCTGCGCCGCCTCCCCGGCGGCGAGGTGCTCGGCGAGCACCCGCTCGACCTGCCGCCCCGCACGCTCGCGACGAAGGCCGTGTGGTGGACGATGCCCGTCGAGGACCTCGCCGGCGCCGGGGTGGCCGAGGACGGCATACCCGGGGCGGCCCACGCCGCCGAGCACGCGGCGATCGGGATGCTCCCGCTCTTCGCCACCGCCGACCGGTGGGACATCGGCGGCGTGTCCACGGCCCTGCACCCGGACACCGGACTGCCGACGATCCTCATCTACGACGGGCACCCCGGTGGGGCCGGCTTCGCTGAGCGCGGCTATCGCCGAGTCCGCCCGTGGCTCAAGGCGACCCGCGAAGCGATCGCCTCGTGCGAGTGCACCTCCGGATGCCCCTCGTGCATCCAGTCGCCGAAGTGCGGCAACGGGAACGAGCCGCTCGACAAGGTCGGGGCCGTGGCGCTGCTCGATCTGACCCTGCGATGCGCCGGGACCGTGCACTGACGCGTGGCCGTGGCCGCCGCCGGGTGACCCCGGTCCCGACCAGAGTCTGAGACGGATCCCTGACCGGTTGACACCCGTCGTCCCAATTTCTCAAACTCCCATATGTGAAGTAGGAAACACTCCTATCCTCCCAGTAGGAAAGCAGCCGCTCTCCAGGGCCTGTCGCTCGATGCGCGCCCGTCCGTCCTCACGTGTCAGGAGCCCGTCGATGCGACGCTCACCAATTCTTCTCGCCACCCTCGCCGTGACCGGGACGCTCAGCCTGGCGGCGTGCGCCGGCGGGGCCAGCGACGTCGTGGCCCAGCCCGGGTCCACCGCTGCCCGTGCCGCGACGAGCACCATCAACCTCTACGCCTACTCCGTCCCGAAGGTCGCCTTCGACGTCCTCATCCCGGCCTTCCAGAAGACCGCCGCCGGGGCAGGCGTCCAGTTCCAGCAGAGCTACGGCGCTTCGGGCGACCAGAGCCGCAAGGTCGCCGCCGGCGCCGAGGCCGACTTCGTCAACTTCTCGGTCGAGCCCGACGTGACCCGTCTCGTGGACGCAGGACTCGTCGACTCGAGCTGGAACGCCAATGAGCACAAGGGAATCCCCTTCGGTTCGGTCGTGACCATCGTCGTCCGCAAGGGCAACCCCAAGGGCATCAAGGACTGGGACGACCTGCTCAAGCCGGGCGTCGAGGTCGTCACGCCCAACCCGTTCTCGTCGGGCTCGGCCAAGTGGAACCTGCTCGCGCCCTACGCCGCCAAGAGCGACGGCGGCACGAACAAGGCCGCCGGGCTGGCCTACATCAAGTCCCTCGTGAGCCAGCACGTGAAGATCCAGCCGAAGTCGGGGCGAGAGGCGACCGAGGCGTTCCTGCAGGGCAGCGGCGACGTGCTCCTCGGCTACGAGAACGAGGCGCTCTTCATCGAGAAGAACGGCGACCCCGTCCAGCACGTCACGCCCCCGTCGACCTTCAAGATCGAGAACCCGACGGCCGTGCTCAAGGGCAGCAAGAATTTCGCCAAGGCGACGGCATTCAACGACTTCCTCTACACGACCGAGGGACAGAAGCTGCTCGCCGAGGCGGGGTTCCGCCCGGTCGACCCGACGGTCGCAGCGGCCTACACCGCGAAGTTCCCCGCGCCGACGAAGCTGTGGACCATCGCCGACCTCGGTGGCTGGAAGACCGTCGACGGCACGCTCTTCAAGAAGGACGTGGGTGACATCGCGGTCATCTACGACAAGGCCTCGCGGTGACGTCCGGCCTGGTGTCGCGACGGACTCCGAGACCGATTTCGACCTCAAGACCGACTCTGACTTCAAGACCGACGTCCAGATGGAGACGGCGATGACCGCACACACCGACGAGCGCCGGGGCGGCTCCGACCCGACGGCCCTGCTGCCGCCTCGGTCGGACGGTTCGCACCAGTCCGGATCTGGTGAGCCGACGCGCTCTCAACAGCCACCGGACTCCACGCCGAGTGCCGGGCCAGACGTCCCAGCGGCGTCCCACCCACGGAGGCGCCTCCGCCTGGCCCGGCCACTTGGCGTCGGGATGGTGACGCTGTGGCTCAGCGTCATCGTCCTGCTCCCCCTCGCCGCGCTGACGGTGGCGGCATTCGACGAGGGTCTTTCGGGCTTCTGGGAGGCGATCACGTCGCCGGCCGCGCTGGCGGCCCTGGCGGTCACGGTCGTCGTCTCTGCGGTCGTCGCCCTCGTCAATGCCGTTGTCGGCACGCTCGTGGCGTGGGTGCTCGTGCGCGACGACTTCCGCGGCAAGCGGATCGTCAACGCGCTCATCGACCTGCCGTTCGCCCTCCCGACGATCGTCGCCAGCATCGTGCTGCTCTCGCTCTACGGGCCGCACAGCCCGATCGGCGTGCAGCTCAACGCGACCCGCTGGGGGCTGGTCGTGGCGCTGCTCTTCGTGACGCTGCCCTTCGTCGTCCGATCGGTGCAGCCGGTGCTCATCGAGACCGACCGCGAGGTGGAGGAAGCGGCTGCCTCGCTCGGGGCGACCGGATGGACCACCTTCCGCCGGATCGTGCTGCCGTCGTTGGCTCCGGCGATCATCAGTGGCACCGGCCTCGCGTTCGCGCGTGCCATCGGGGAGTACGGATCGGTCGTGCTCATCGGCGGCAACATCCCCCACGAGACGCAGGTGGCCTCGCAGTACATCCAGCAGCAGATCGAGATCGACCGCCCGCAGGCGGCAGCCGCGGTGTCGGTGGCCCTGCTTGGCATCGCCTTCGTGACCCTGCTCGTGCTGCGGGTCCTGTCGAGCCGGAGTCAGCGACGTGAGGAGAGTGACTCATGAAGGTCTCCCGCGGCACCCGCCTGTCGCTGCGTGTGGTCGCCCTCGGCTACCTCTTCGCGCTGGTCGGCGTCCCGATCGCCGTCATCCTGTGGCGCACCTTCTCGCCCGGCCTGTCGGAGTTCCTCGCGTCGATCTCCACCCCGGCCGCCCAGTCGGCCCTCAACCTGTCGCTGCTCATCGTCGCCATCACGGTCCCGGTCAACGTCGTCTTCGGTGTGGCCACGGCCCTGGCGCTGGTGCGCGGCGGCCGGTTCCGGGGCCGCGGACTCCTCCAGGCCGTCGTCGACCTCCCGTTCGCGGTGTCGCCCATCGTCGTCGGGGTCTCGCTCATCATGCTGTGGGGCGCGGGCGGCTGGTTCGGCGCCCTCGACCGCGCCGGCTTCAAGGTGATCTTCGGCCTGCCGGGCATGATCCTCGCGACGATCTTCGTGACACTGCCGTTTGTGGTGCGTGAGGTCGAGCCGGTGCTCCACGAGATCGGACTCGACCAGGAGCAGGCCGCCTCGACGCTCGGGGCCAACCCGTGGCAGACCTTCTGGCGGATCACGCTGCCGGCCATCCGGTGGGGGCTGACCTACGGCATCGTGCTCACAGTCGCCCGGGCGCTCGGCGAGTTCGGGGCGGTCATCATGGTCTCCTCCGGTTTCGCGGGGGTCTCCCAGACGCTGACGCTCCTCGTCCACTCGCGCTACATCGACGACCACAACACCTACGGCGCGTATGCCGCCGCCACCCTCCTCATGGGCATCGCGCTCGTCGTGCTGCTGCTCATGACCGTGCTCGACCGCAAGAGGAGCGACCGATGATCACCGTGACCAACGCCCGGAAGAACTACGGCAGCTTCGCCGCCCTCGACGACATCAGCCTCGAGATCCCCAAGGGCTCGCTGACCGCGCTGCTCGGCCCGAGCGGTTCCGGGAAGTCGACCCTCCTGCGCTCCATCGCCGGCCTCGAGGGGCTCGACTCAGGCTCGGTGACGATCCAGGGACGCGACGTGACGAGCGAGCCGCCCCAGCGACGTGGGATCGGCTTCGTGTTCCAGCACTACGCCGCGTTCAAGCACATGACGGTGCGCGACAACGTGGCCTTCGGCCTCGCGATCCGCAAGCGGCCCAAGGCCGAGATCGACAAGAAGGTCGGCGACCTGCTCGAGATCGTCGGCCTCGAGGGCTTCCGCAACCGTTACCCGGCCCAGCTCTCGGGCGGTCAGCGCCAGCGCATGGCCCTGGCCCGCGCGCTGGCCGTGGACCCGCAGGTGCTGCTGCTCGACGAGCCGTTCGGCGCCCTCGACGCGAAGGTCCGCACCGACCTCCGCCAGTGGCTCCGCCGCCTCCACGACGAGGTCCACGTGACGACCGTGCTCGTGACGCACGACCAGGAGGAGGCACTCGACGTCGCCGACCGCATCGCGGTGCTCAACAAGGGACGCATCGAGCAGGCCGGCGACCCCGTGACGCTCTACGAGCGCCCCGCGAACGACTTCGTCATGGGCTTCCTCGGGTCGGTGGCGCGTCTGGGAGACCAGCTGGTGCGCCCCCATGACATCGTCCTCGAGCGCGACCGCGCGACGGCCCTGGCGCTCGACGCCGTCGTTCCCGACTCGGCCGGTGTCGTGGCAGCCGTCGTCGAACGGGTCGTACCGCTGGGCTTCGAGGTGCGCGTCGACCTACGGACCGACGACGGTGAGCGCTTCGCGGCGCAGATCACGCGCCGAGAAGCCGCCGAGCTGCAGCTCCGCGAGGGCGAGAGGGTCCATGCACGCTCCGTCGGGCGGTCGAGTGTCGTCGACGCGGCACTCGCGGTCTGATCCTCACTCGTCCAGTTCGGACACGTCTTGGTGAGACGGAGCGCGTGGCCGCTCACGCCACGACCTGACGTATGCCGCGAGGTTCCTCTCGCAGTCGCCCAACGAGAGCGGGTGGCTAGGGACACGGGTGATTCGGGGTGGACCTGAGGCGGCGAGGGGACGACACCTCGCCGTCTCAGTTCCACCACGCGGAGGTGCCACCACATCGAGACCGGGGCGGGGGGACCGTGGTCGACGTCTTGAACGAGCCACCCCTCTACAGGGGCAGGAGACCGGGGCCGTCGCGCAGTCGTTCAGCCTGGTGCGGCAGACTGCACGCGTGGACATCTCGGCACGAGTCGATTACGCGGTCCGGGCGATGCTCATCCTCGCGGAGGCGGACGCGGAGGGCTCAGGCCCGATCAGCATCGACATCCTCTCGACCCGGCAGGAGCTGCCGCGCAAGTTCCTCGAGGCGATCTTCGCCGACCTGCGCCGCGGCAGCCTCGTGCTGAGCCGTCGGGGGGCGCTGGGTGGCTACGTCCTGGGTCGCCCGGCCACGGAGATCAGCGTGGGAGACATCTTCCGCGCCGTCGACGGCCCGCTCGCCGAGGTGCGCGGCCTGCGTCCCCACGAGACGGAGTACGGAGGCGTCGCCACCCACCTGCCGAGCCTCTGGGTGGCAGTCCGCGTGAGCCTGCGCGAGGTGCTCGACGAGACCTCGATCGAGGACCTGCGCACGGGAGACCTGCCTGATCGGGTGCGCCAGCTGCTCACCGCGCCCGACGCCTGGCAGAACCGCTAGGCACCCCGCTGGGCCCGTGACGGCGGAAAGGCCCGACACCGACAGAGCCGGTCCGTGCGAAGCCCCTCGTCACGTCCGACCCGCGTCATGGGTGAGCGTCATGGGTGAGCGTCATGGGTGAGCGCCCGGGTGAGCGTCACCGTTCGGGACCAGCTCGAGCGTGAGCGACCGCGGGGTCGGGCCACAGAGCGGCGGCCACCACGACTCGCAGGTCGACGACGGAGTCGACCGACGAACAGCTCTGTGTCGCAGCCCCGTTGGCGCGGATCACCTGTTGCGCGGCGGCGCAGGCGCCCGCCGCTGAGGCTCCGTCCTGGATGGCCGATGCCCCCGCCAAGGACCCGAGATCGGCCGCGAGGCGAGCCCGCTGGCTGGCCACGACGACCGACGCGAGGACGAGACCACTGACGGTGAGTGCCAGGACCACGCCCACGAGCGCCAGGACCAGGACGCTTGCCGCCCCGCGATCCGGGAGCGCGCTCGCTCGCCTGGTCACGATGCGGACTCGACCGGCGTCACGGCTGACGCGCTCAGCTCCCATCCGGGCAGGGCGCCCCATCCGCCGGTGCGCGCCGACACGGTGACGCGCACTCCCCCGCCGGCACCCTCGACCTGCACGTGCGCACCTGTCGGCGCGGAGTCGAGCGCGAGCGCCCGCACTCGCGCCGGGTCGTCGCCGCGGGCCGCGGCTCGGCTCGCGACACGCGCGGCGTCGACGCACCGGATCTGGTCGACCGCCGCCTTGACCGCCACGAGGCAGAGGGCCAGCACGAGCACGACGGACGGGATGGCAACGGCGAGCTCGGCCGTCACCATCCCCCGCTCTGTCCCGCGCTCTGTCCCGCGCTGTGTCCCGCACTCTGTCTCGCGCTCTCGACCCCGTAAGAACCGAGCGCGTCGCGGCCTCACCCCGCGATCCCCAGGGCGCTCTGGACGATCCCGGCCAGGGCGCTGCGCACCGCGTCGGACTTGACGACGCCGAGGAGCACGAGGGCGAACGTGCAGGCGGCCATGATGCCAACGGCATACTCCGCGGTCGTCATCCCCGAGTCTCGGCGCAGCTGCGGCGTCCTGGGGCGAGTGAGCTGCCGGGTCAATCTGTGGGTCAATCTGTGGGTCAGTGCGTGAGTCATGCTTCTGCTTCTCCTTCTTCTGGCCCGGACGGGAGCGCCCGGGACGTCGTGGTCCTCACGGGTTCGTGGGACGAGGCCACCTGCACGCGGTTGTCGTGCATGTGCAAGCACGTCGATCACCGGCGGGTGGTCCGCGGCGGTCTTCACTCGCTCAGGAGGTCGCCCGCCAGGGCGATGACCAGGGGCGCGACCGTCGTGAGACAGAACGCCGGCAGGAGCACGAGACCGAGCGGAGCGACGAGCCGCACCCCGACCTTGGCCGCGGAGACCTCGAGCCGCTCGAGCTCGGCGCTGCGCAGGTCGTCGGAGGCGGCGAGCAACATCGCGCCCGGCGGCACGCCTGCCTGGTGCGCGATGGCGACGGCCCGCGCGGCCGGCGCCCACGCGGGGCCGACCGACGCCCAGGCCTCGGCGTCGGTCGCTCCCCACCGGAGAGCGGTTGCGACCTGGCGCAGGTCCGTCGACGCCCCGCCTCTCAAGCCTGCCGCGACCGCCTCGAGGACGTCCCACGTGGGCAGGCCCGAACGGTAGGCCAGCGCCAGCAGGGCCAGTGCTGAGGAGACCTGGGCGTCGCCGTCGTCGGCCGAGTCGTGCCTGGGCCTGCGTCCGCGGCTCCGTCGCGATGTGGGCCGCGCGTGCCCAGCAGCCGACGCCTCAGGGTCGGGTAGGGCATCCGGGTCCTGGGGGCCGTTTCCGTCGGAGGTGCCAGCCCCGTCGTCAGCCTCGCGAGCGCCGTGGAGCACGAGCACCGCAGCCGCTGCCGAGCCGGCAGCCACGAAGGCCTGCCACGGTCCAGCACTCAGGTGCTCGACAAGGGGAAGGGTCATGGTCGCACCGCCCGCCGGACCATCCGGGTGCACCACGCCCGCCCCGCCCACGAGAGGACGAGACCAAGCGCCGCGCAGGCCGTGGCGATCGGTGACCCGAGGTAGAGCGTGGCCGGGTCGATGCCGCAGGCCAGCCCGAAGAGCGGCCCGGTGAGCGGGAGCAGGGTGAGCACGGTGACCGTGGCGCGCGGCCCAGCCACCGCAACAGCCACCTTGCCGCGTCGCGCTCTGGCGTCGAGGAGACCACGGACGGCCCGGTCGACGGCCGACGCCAGCGGGGCGCCGGTGGTCTCGGAGAGACGCCAGGCCGCAGCTACGAAGGCGAGCTCCGCGGACGCGCTGCGCTCGGCCCAGGCCGCCCAGACGGGAGACGTGGGCTCGGCACGGTCACTGGCATCGAGCAGGACACCCACGAGCCGGTCGATGTCGGCTCGCGGCGGGGCGAGGTCCGCGTCCACTGCCGACACAGCGGATGCCGGGTCGGCTGCGGGGCGCCAGGGTGTCCAGCCGCGTGGGCGACGAAAGTGGCGTGGCGGGCGGGCAGTCCGTCGGCTCCGCTGCCGGGTCGCCTCCCGGGCGTGGCGCACCCGGTCGACGCCGAGGGTGGAGGTGGCGGCCAGCTCGATGGCTCGAGTGGGGGTCAGCCCGGCACTCAGTGCCGGGCCGATGCCACGCAACAGGTCGAGCACGTCGTCGACGAGCTCGGCGGGACGGCGACGCAGGCGCCATTGGCGGTACAGGTCGACCGGGTCCCGCTGCCAGATGCTCGGGAGCACCTCGCCAGACCCGTCTCCGTAATCGAGCGCCGACGTCGGGCGCGGTGCGGAGGCGCCCCGGGCCCGAAGCCCGGCAAGAGGCGACCGCCCTCCTGCTCGCCCCGGCCAGAGCAGCACCGCGACTCCCAGCAGCAGCGCCGCCGACACACCTGCCGTGCCGACCGTCATGACGCCGCCGTGAGCGTCGGCCCGTCGTCCACGAGGCGTCCGCCCTCCGTGGCCGTTCCCGTGAGCTCGGTGCCCAACCCGAGGCGGGCCGCCAGGGCCGGCCATCCGGCGGCGCACCGGGGCGCATGCCTCGGTCCGTCCCACTCGAGCGCCGGCACGATGCACGGGTCGCCGTCGCGACGAAAGAGCACCGCCACCGAGGCGATCCGGCGCAGCCCGTGATCACGCGTCACGTGGACGACGACGTCGATGGCCGCGGACAGCTGGGCCCGGACCGCCTCGGGCGTCAGCCCGGCCAGCGCGCCCAGCGCCTCGAATCGGGCCACGACGTCCGCCGGGGCGTTCGCATGCACGGTGCCGCACCCACCCTCGTGCCCGGTATTGAGTGCGGCCAGGAGCTCTCGCACCTCCGCACCGCGGACCTCTCCCACGACGATCCGATCGGGACGCATCCGCAGCGCCTGCCGCACCAGCGTCGTCAGGGTGACCTCGCCCGTGCCCTCGACGTTGGCCGGTCTGGCCTCGAGCCGCACGAGGTGCGGGCGGTCCACCGTCAGCTCACGGACGTCCTCGACGACGAGGAGCCGTTCCACCGGGTCGATGCACCCGAGCAGGGCGGCGAGGAGGGTGGTCTTGCCCGCCCCCGTGCCACCGGAGACGACGAAGGCGAGCCGTTGCTCGACCAGTGCACGGAGCACGGGCTCCCACTCGGGCGGAAGCATGTCCCGCTCCCGCAGCTCGGACAACGAGACGGGTTCTCTCGGTGGCACGCGGATGGTGATGTGTGGGCCGCCCTCGACGAGCGGAGGCAGCATCGCGTGCAGCCGGGCGCCGGACGGAAGCTGCCCGTCCACCCACGGACTCGCCTCGTCGAGGCGTCGGCCGGCGATGCCGGCGAGTCGGACAGCGAGTCCACGGGCGTCGGCGGCGTCGAGCCGCTCCCCCACCGGCTCCATGCCGCGGCCGCGGTCGACCCAGATGCGGCCGTCGCCGTTGACCGCGACGTCGGTCACTCCCGGCTCGGCGAGCCACGGGTCGAGGGGCCCGGCGCCCAGCACCCGAGATGCCAGTGCTGACCTGCTCTCGGCCACGCGATGGGCCCCGAGGGCGCCGCGCTCCTGCTCGGCCACAGCGTTGACCGCGGCGCCATCGGGTCCGACGCCGGCGCGAACCCGCTGCCAGACAGCGGGGGTGAGGGTGCCGCCCGGCCGCGGCTCGACACTCATGCCGCGACATTCATGCGGCGAGGGCCTGGTCGGTGAGGCGCAGCAGCAGCTCGTCAGCCGCGCGCACGACCTCTCCTCGTCCGCGGGCGCCGGGTGGCAGCCCCTCGCACGCCTCCGCGACAGTGCGCCGATCGTCTCGGACGGTGGCGACGAGCGGGACGTCGAGCTCGTCCATGACGAGGTCCTCGAGGTCGGCCTCGACGCGCTGGCCGCGCAGCACCACCCAGGGCTCGATGGGCAGGAGTGGCTCGTCGTCCCACGACCTGTCGGCATCTCGGAGATGGTGGAGCAGTCCCCGGACGCCCGACACGACAGCGGAGGCGGCCGCGAGCTGGGGCACCTGCGTGCCGACGACCACCACGACGGCATCGACGAGCAGCCCGACGGCATCGAGCACGGCGGGGTCGCGGGGCAGGTCGAGGACCGTCAGGGCGTGCGCGTCGGCGAGTCCGGCCACGACATCGGGCAGGGTGTCCAACCAGCCGGCGGCCATACAGCCGGCCTCCCCGGGCCCGTCGCCACCTCCGGCCGCACCCACCCCGGGCGAGGCCCAGCTCGCACCGCTGCGCCCCGACAGCACCGGCACCCCGCAGGAGACCGGCAGCTCGTCGGCGAGCCCCAGACCGTCGACGACGCCAGCGACCTCGGTGAGCTCGCGCCAACGCCACCCCCGCTCCTGCTCCAGCCCGAACAGGACGTCCAGACACCCGGCCACGTGATCGAGGTCGACTGCGACGACCGTCCGCCCTGTTGCGGCGGCGCGGACCGCGACGGCGGCTGCGAGCGTGGAGGAGCCGACCCCACCTGAGGCCGGCATTAAGGCGATGACGTTTCCCATGCGCCAACCGTCGTCCAGACGCCCGACCGCGCCCACCGGCATACGCCCACCGGTGGACAGACGGGCTCGGCCCCGAGGAGGTGTGGACAACTCGCCGGCCGCGAAACCGCCCCGAACAGCCCCGGACATAATGGTGGCCCTCGTCCGGGGGGAGACGAAGGCCACCTCACGAGACTGGCGCCGGGGGGGAGGAGCCAGACCGCGTCGGCGCTCGACCCGTGAGGGGAGCACCACCATCAATGGTGGCCGTTGGACCTCCCGATTGCAAACCGAGATGTCACGACACGCGGTGATTCCTCACCCGATGTCACGACACGAGAAATTCGCGCTGTTTGGGCGCCAGAACCGAAGATTTTCGCACAAGAAGGAGGCCCTCCGACCATCGGTCGCAGGGCCTCCAGAGAAGTTCCGGGCTACCAGGCGTGCATTCTCAAAGTGTCGCCCCGGTTGTGCGCCCGGGGGTGGACGGTTCCAAGTGAACTGCTCTCGCGTGGGTACTCGGCATCTTCTCGAGACTGCTGACTTGCGTGGATCCGGTCTACGCCTCCCGGCGATGTGGTTCCTGAGTCCGTTCTACTCCAGACGGTCGGCGTGGCGACACCCCCCACCGCCCCCGAGGGCCGAGAAAGTGTCCACCCCGCTGGACATCTCGCACGAATCGCCCCGAGCGAGCTGCCAGCAAGGCTCAGCTCAACCGTCCCGCACGCACCGCGTCGCTGATCCGCGTCCCCTCCGCAGCCCCGCGGACCATCGCCTCGCCTGCCTGCGAGAGCCACAGTCCGACGCCGGCGGCCCCTCCGTGGGCGTATGCCGTGAGCGCGCCGAGGTAGGCCGGCCCGCCGTTGCTGACGTGGCCGGCTTCCGGGACCGCGACGCCGGTCGGATCGAGCCCGAGGGCCTGGACGAGGGCCCGTTCCATGGCGCGGGCGACGAGGCCGTTGCCGTGGACGAAGGGGCGCACCGCGGTGATCTCGGCGTGGACGAGGGCTGCGACGACGGCGGCCGGGACCCGGTTGCTGCCCGCCGCAGCGACGATGACGTCCGACAGGGAGGCCAGCCGGGCGGCGACGACCGTGGGCAGCGGGGCCGGACCGAGGTCGACGAGCTCGGAGCAACCCTCGTCGCCGATGCGCGGGCGACCCAGCGCGTCGCCGCTGACGACGGGCGAGGCGGCCGCGACGTGGAGGCGGGCCAGCGCCTGGAGCGGGGCGGTGCGCACGAGTGAGACGACGCGCTCGCTCTCGGCAGTCGCCGCGATGGCGCCCTTGAGCGTGAGCAGTCCTGGATCGAGGTCCGCCGGCCAGTCGCGGGCGCCGCTCATCAGCTCGCGCACGACGTCGACGGGGAACTCCGCACCGTCGAGGGCCGCGCTCGCCTGGGCGCCGCGGACGCGTGACTCGGCCGAGGCCTCCGGGATGCGCCGGCGCAGCGCCTCGTGAAACCGCAGCTTCGTGCATGCTTCCCGCGCGGCGTCGGCACGCTCGCGCACGTCGGGCAGGTCGGTCAGGGCGGCCAGCTGGTCGAGCAGGGCCGCCTGCTGGGCCGCCTGCTGGGCCGCCTGCTGGGTCGCCTGATGGGTCGGCTGTTGGGACGTCGTACGGGTCGGGTCGGGCACGCCCTTCAGCCTAGGCTCGCCCGCGCGGCATCCCGCCCTGCCCATGGTGAGATCGTGGCCACGTGGGAGGGGTCGCGTCGGAGAGGTTCTGAGCGTGCCGGGACACCGGGACCGGTGGTCAGCGCCCGCTGGCCACCGGCCGCGACGGCGATCCTCCGAAGGACGCGCATCCTCCCGTTGCGGATTCCCGGTGCGACTCACGCGTCTCGCGTCTACCGACTGGGAACGGCCGCCGGCGCGTGCGTCACCGACGGAGAGGGCTTCGCTCCCACCGCCGTCTTTCCGGTGGTCGCGGTGGCCCCAGGGGTGCGCCCGTACGGCACTCCTTGATTGGCACTGGTGGGGTAGGCGAGGGCGAGTACGACGGCGATGCCTGTCGTGACCAACCACGCGGTGTTTCGGACCATGGGTGTCGCCTCCAGGACGTCGTCGTTCAGAACGCGAAGCGTTCGAGATGGATGTGTGTGGCCGGAACGCCCGCGCGACGGGCAGCGTCGGCAGCGGACCGCGCCCAGGCGTCGGGACCGCAGACGTAGATGTCGTGCTCACGGATGTCCGGCACCAGCCGCTGGAGGGCAATGTGGTCGTCCTCCACGGCGGGCCCCGCCTGCCACGACGAGCGTCCGTTCGGTCGGCGCCCCGGCAGGTAGACGACGCGAACGCCCCTCAGCTGAGCCAGCTCGTCGAGCTCAGGTCGGAAGACGAAGTCCTTCTCGCTGGATCCTCGATAGAGCAGGACGGCCTCACCCGGTGCGTAGTCCAGGTCTTCCATCAGCGCACGCACCGGAGTGATCCCGATGCCGGATGCCATGGCAAGGACCTTGCGTCCGTGCCGGGACTCGCCGGTGAACCGGCCGTAGGGGCCTTCGAAGAGCACTTTGGTGCCCGGCTGGAGGGCCCGCAGGCGGCGGCTGTTGACCCCGACCTCTTTGGCGGTGATGCGAAGCATGTCTCCTCCCGGCGCGGCCGAGAGTGCGTAGGGATTGCCTCGCGTCCACCCCCGGCCGTCGCGGAAGCGCCAGATGAAGAACTGGCCGGCTTGCGGCCGGAGCCTAGCCAGGCCGACACCGCGCAGATGGACGGAGACGTTGCCGGGGACGTCCTCGACCACGCGCTCAACGACCACCTGGTGCCGCACGGAGTGCACCAGGGGCATGGCCAGACGGAAGACGAGAAGGGCACCGACAGCAGCTGCGTAGAGAGCGACCAGCATCATCTGGGCCCAGTGCGGCCTGAACTCGCTCCCTGTCCAGATCATGTGCGGCACCACGAGTGCGATGCCGAGCAACGTGTAGAGGTGAAGCAGATGCCAGGTGTGGTACCGCAGACGTCTACGGGCGGCTCGGCCGGAGGTGACTCCCACCATGATCAGCAGCACGGTGCCGAGGGTCGCCAGCATCATTCCTCGCCAGTCCGCCATCATCCACCACAGCGAACCGAGGACGGTGCGCTCATCGCGGACCATGTAGCCGAGCGTGAGGAGCAGGATGTGCGCCAGCATCAGGTTGAGCGAGGTGAATCCGGTCAAGCGGTGGATGCGTACGAGGCCGTCCCGACCGAACGCGCGCTCGACCCACGGGACACGCGCCATCAGGACGACCTGCACGATCATCAGATAGGCCGATATGAGCCCGGCGAGCTTGCCGGGGTAGGTCAGGGGTCCTTCGGTCTTGGTCGTCATGAGCCTCAGGGAGCCGTCGTGGACCCACAGGTAGACGAAGAACACCAGGCCGGCGCAGAAGACCACGCTGCACACTCGGCGAACCACGGTCGCGCTGACCACTGGCCCGCTCGGGTGCGAGCGCGGGGGCGGCGCTTCTGGAACGAGGCGGGGTTCGGGCGGTGAGAGGGTCGGCAGGGAATCAGGCATGCGGAGTCTCCTCGGAAGTTCAGCGATGGGGGGCGATGACGCGACCGTCGTCGTCTCTTGGACGGAAAGGGCGCGTCATCCAGAGCTGACGCTGTAGGCGTGTCGCCCGGCGCGTCAGCGATTGAGCTCGCGCGGGTGCGACCGGAGCGCATCGATCGAGAAGCAGGAGGAGGACCGCCGACGCCAAGTTGGATGCGTGGCAGCTGAGAGCTTCGAGCCTCTGCCGGATCCGACCGCGGAAGGACATATCGTCATTGATAGTTCCACCTCACTGTGATGCGACCCGGAACACTCCGTGGCCGTGCAGACACCGTCCTGCGCGCTCGATGACTGCGTCGACGTTCTGTTCATAGAGTTTTCGCCCCGCTCCTCGTCGTCACACCGAGCCACATCCAACGCGGGCGGAACGCTTCGGCGGAGATGGAGGGCAACATCATCCGTAGGCTCAATTCCGCTGCTGCCGTGCCGATTTCGTCATGTGGGCGCATCGACGACAGCACTCCCCGCGCACAGATCGATGGCTGCAGTCGCCAGACACGTGCCTGCCGCGTAGTCTGAGTGTCATGAGTTCGACCGTCGCACCGATCCGCGTGTGGTGGCTGCCCAGCTGAGGCGGCCCGTCGAACCAACCCGATATCCGGAGCCGCCCACGGGCGGCTCCTCGCGTTTCTCCTGGCGACAGGGCATGCGGTCGGTCCCTCCCGTGGGTCTCCACCACGACAGGAGAGACCATGTCCACCAGCCCCACCCTCACCAGCATCGCCACTGCACCGACGCCAGCAAGCGCGTACGACGAGAGCGCGACGTACGCCGCGGCCCGCGACCGCAGCGCGGTCCTTGACGCCCTCATCGACGAGCACGCCACCGAGGACCCCGCGCGCTTCCGGATGCTCACGGGCGACCGACCCACCGGACCGCTCCACATCGGTCACTACCTCGCCAGCCTGCGGAACCGGGTCCGCCTGCAGGACAAGGGAGTCGAGACATTCGTCGTCATCGCCGACTACCAGGTCATCACCGACCGCGACTCGGTCGGCGAGATGGGGGCCAACGTGCAAGGTCTCGTCCTGGACTACCTCGCCGCCGGCCTCGATCCTGCGCGCACGACGATCTTCACGCACAGCGCGGTCCCGGCCCTCAACCAGCTGATGCTGCCGTTCCTGTCGCTCGTCACGGATGCCGAGCTGCGGCGCAATCCGACGGTCAAGGACGAGCTCGCCCTGTCCGACGGTCGTCCGCTGTCGGGGTTGCTCCTGACCTACCCGGTGCACCAGGCTGCTGACATCCTCTTCTGCCACAGCCGGATCGTGCCGGTCGGCCGCGACCAGCTGCCGCACCTCGAGCAGACCCGCGCCATCGCCCGCCGCTTCAACACGCGGTATGCCGCGGGGCACAGCGTCTTCCCCGAGCCCGAGGCCCTGCTCAGCGAGGTCCCGCTCCTCCTCGGCACGGACGGCACGAAGATGAGCAAGAGCAAGGGCAACGTCATCAACCTGCGCGACAGCGCCGACGAGACCGCCGCCCGGATTCGCGCGGCCCGCACCGACTCGGAACGGCGGATCACGTTCGACCCCAACGGCCGTCCAGCCGTCGCCAACCTCCTGACGATCGCAGGGCTCTTCCTCGATGAGCCACCCGAGTCGGTGGCCGAGCGCATCGGCGACGGCGGCGCCCAAGGCCTCAAGGCGGTCGTCACCGAGGCTGTCAACGAGTCCCTGGCCGGGCATCGGGCCCGCCGTGCCGACCTCGCCCGCGACCCGGCATACGTGACGTCGGCGCTCCACGAGGGGAACGCACGCGCGGGCGAGGTGGCCGAGCGGACGCTCGCGACGGTGCGGGCGGTGATGGGGATGAGCTACTGAGGCGGCAGCGCGGGAACGGCCGAGCGACGGACGCGAGAACCTCTGCGAGAGCGCAGGATTCGAGCCTCCGCCGCGAGGTCGACCCGGCGCATGGCCTCCTCGTCGAGCCGAAGCCCCTCGTCGCGGGCGGGCGCAGTGCCGCCGCGCGAGGCAGGCAGCCACCAGCGGTCCGCCTCGTCACGCGGCCGGTCGGGGTGGGTGTCGATCGCCTCGGAGAGCAGGCTGTCGACGCGGGCGCGGAGCTGCTCGGTGACGGCATACGGGTCGGCATCGGGAGACGGCCGCAGCGGTTCGCCGACAAGGATCGTGACGGCGGTGCCGCGCCGCAGGCTGAGACGACCGTCCACGGTGTGGATGCGTTGGCTGCCCCACACCGCGACCGGCAGCAGCGGCACCCCGCACCACGTCGCGACAGCAGCCGCCCCCGGGCGGAACGGCCGCAGCTCCCACGAGCGCGAGATCGTCCCTTCGGGGAAGATCCCGACGACCTCCCCGGCGCGGGCCCGGGCGACGGCGTGGCGGAGGGCGACCGCACCGTTCGCACGGTCGACGGCGACGTGGCCCATGGCCCGCATGGCACGGCCGACGACCGGTGGGGTGAAGACGCCGTGCTTGGCGAGGAACCGCACGAAGCGGCCCCGCCTGCGCCCGATGAGCCCGACGAAGAGGAAGTCGAGGAAACCGACGTGGTTGCTGGCGAGGACGGCGCCGCCCTCTCGCGGGAGGTACTCCGAGCCGCGCACGTCGACGCGCAGGCCGAGGACCGCGAAGACCGCGAGGGCCGCGCGGACGACGAGGCGGTAGGTCCGGTCGGTCACACCTCATCTTCGTTCCCCGAGCGCGCGCGGATGGGCTCTGCCACGCTGGGAGGCCAGACCGCTCGTCCGTGGAGCGGGACCGGTCGCCGGGCTACTCGCGGGTAGCGATGAGACCCGCCTCACTCCACCCTTGAAGCGCGAACTAGCCTGCGTTTGAGTTGTGCCAACCACGTTGCCCGGCCGCCGAGTGCGCGGGTGGCGCGACCGCACCACCGTCGATGCGAAAGGGTGACACCGTGAGCGAAGAGCCGCTCCAGAACCTCGTCCACGAGGGACAGACCTTCCCGCCCCTGCCCGACTTCGCCGCGCAGGCGAACGGCACGGCCGACCTCTACGAGCAGGCCGAGGCCGACCACGAGGGCTTCTGGGCCGAGCAGGCCCGGACGTACCTCACGTGGAGCACGCCCTTCACGCAGTCGCTCGACTGGAGCAACCCGCCCTTCGCGAAGTGGTTCGCCGACGGCGAGCTCAACGCGTGCGTCAACGCCGTCGACCGCCACGTCGAGGCCGGTCGCGGCGACAAGGTGGCGATCCACTTCGTCGGTGAGCCCGAGGGCGACACCCGAGACATCACGTACGCCGACCTGCACGCCGAGGTCCAGCGCGCCGCGAACGCCCTCGCCGACCTCGGCGTCGGCAAGGGCGACACCGTCGCCATCTACCTGCCGATGATCCCCGAGGCCGCTGTCGCGATGCTCGCGTGCGCCCGTCTCGGCGCCCCGCACTCCGTCGTCTTCGGCGGCTTCTCCGCCGAGGCGCTCCACTCGCGGATCAACGACGCCGAGGCGAAGGTCGTCATCACCTCCGACGGCGGCTACCGACGCGGCGCACCCTCGGCCCTCAAGCCGGCCGTCGACGCGGCCCTCGACCACGGCGACACGTCGGTCGAGCACGTGCTCGTCGTCAGGCGCACCGGCCAGGACACGGCGTGGAACGACCGCGACGTCTGGTGGCACGAGGCCCTCGAGAAGGCGGCCCCGACCCACGAGGCGCAGGCGTTCGAGGCCGAGCACCCGCTCTTCATCCTCTACACCTCGGGAACCACGGGGAAGCCGAAGGGCATCTTCCACACGACCGGTGGTTACCTGACCCAGGCGGCCTACACGAACGCCGTCGTCCACGACGTGCACCGCGACACCGACGTCTACTGGTGCACCGCCGACATCGGCTGGGTCACCGGTCACTCGTACATCGTCTACGGGCCGCTCACCAACGGCGTCACGCAGGTGATGTACGAGGGCACCCCCGACACCCCGCACCAGGGCCGCTGGTGGGAGATCATCCAGGACTACAAGGTCTCGATCCTCTACACGGCCCCGACCGCCGTGCGCACCTTCATGAAGTGGGGCGCCGACATCCCGGCGAAGTTCGACATGAGCTCGCTGCGACTGCTCGGATCGGTCGGCGAGCCGATCAACCCCGAGGCGTGGCTCTGGTACCACAAGCACATCGGCGGCGGCCGGGCCCCGATCGTCGACACGTGGTGGCAGACCGAGACCGGCGCGATCATGATCAGCCCGCTGCCCGGGGTCACGACGCTCGAGCCCGGCTCGGCACAGAAGCCGATCCCCGGCATCAGCGCCGAGATCCTCGACGACGAGGGGCAGCCGTTCACGACGCCCGAGCAGGTCGGCTACCTCGTGCTGACGAAGCCGTGGCCGTCGATGCTGCGCGGCATCTGGGGCGACCCGGAGCGCTACAAGGAGACGTACTGGTCGCGGTTCGGCGAGAAGTACTACTTCGCCGGCGACGGTGCGAAGTACGACGCCGAGGGCAACATCTGGCTGCTCGGCCGCGTCGACGACGTCATGAACGTCTCGGGCCACCGCCTCTCGACCGCCGAGATCGAGTCGGCGCTCGTCTCGCACCCGAAGGTCGCCGAGGCCGCGGTCGTCGGCGCGAACGACGAGACGACCGGCCAGGCCGTGTGCGCCTTCGTCATCCTGCGCCAGGAGTTCGTCGAGGAGGCCGACGAGCCGGGCGAGGGAAAGGACCTCGTCCAGGAGCTGCGCAACCACGTGGCCAAGGAGATCGGCCCGATCGCGAAGCCCCGCTCGATCATGATCGTCAGCGAGCTGCCGAAGACCCGCTCCGGCAAGATCATGCGCCGCCTGCTGCGCGACGTCGCCGAGGGCCGCGAGGTCGGCGACGTGACGACCCTCGCCGACAGCTCGGTCATGGACCTCATCAAGACGGGCATGTCGGCCAGCTGATCATGTGAGCTTCCCGCGCGTTCCCTACCGCCCGAGCACGTATGCCGCCCGCCTCCCCTTTCGTGGGGAGGCGGGCGGAGTGCTTGCCGGCCGGCTCCCGACGCCGGCCTGCCGTGCGAGCCGAGGTGGCGGCCGCCGACGTCGCAGTGGGGCGCTTGCCTGCGTTTCCTACGGTTTAGTCGGTTTGACCCATTCGGTCGTCGTCCGTCGGCCATCATGAGTGTCGGGCCTCCTAAAGGGGTGGCGCCGGCCAGTTGGGAGGCACGAAGGCATGGCTATCAAGCGCCATCTGCGGGGACGAAAATCCGACCGGGGCGCGTCGGCGGTCGAGTTCGCCCTGATCGCGCCGATCCTGGTCCTCGTCCTTGGCGGGATTCTCGACTTCGGCTTCGTCTTCTCCCAACAGATCGCCCTCAACAACGCCGCACGCGACGCTGCCCGAGCCGGGGTCGTGCCGAACCTCGCAGGAGCCGGTCTGTCTTGCAGCGCCATCTCGACCAGGCTGACCACGGCCATCACCAACGGGGCTGTCGGCCTGAACAGCGGGTCGGTCGTGGTGACAGTGACGGCGCCCACAAGCGATCCGGCCGCCACGTGCGCAACGAGCACGAACACGCCGTGTACGAAATCCTCGGCGACCCAGCAACTGACGGTGGTCGCCTCGTACGTGTCATCACCGCCGTTCCCACTGCCCTACCTGAGTCCCATCACCCTCACCGGTAAGGGGGTGTTCCAGTGCGAGTACAGCTGAGAAACTGGCCCGTACGCGGTGAGCGCGGAGCCGTGGCCGTCGTGGTCACGCTCCTGACCATCCCGATCTTGACGTTGGCCGCATTCACTGCGGATTTCGGCAACGCCTACTCACAGGCGATGGCGTTCAGCGCTGGAGCCGACAGCGCAGCCCTGGCGATCGTCGACGCGAAGCGCAACGCCATCGACGCCGCGCCGACGGTACCGAACACCTGTCGGACCATCGTCAACAACGACAACGGCCAAGCGTTGACCATCGCCAAGTCAATGGTCAACGTCAACGGTCCCTTCGGCCTCAGCACGGACACCGGCATCAACGTGACCGTCACGCTCGCATGTCTGGACGCGGCAGGGCTTCCCAGTGACACCGGGATGCTGAAGGCGACGGTCACCGTCACCCGGGCGGTCCCCACGAGCTTGGGCCAGATCGTCGGAATTCCGTCCGTGACTGCATCGCGCGACGGCAGCGCGGCGCTTGGCGTGGCTAACAGGGTCAATGGCGTGTTTCCCTTCGCAATCTGCAACATGCAGGCACAGGCCATCGCCAGCGACGCGACCTCAGACGCAGCCAACGGTCTCCCGTACCGAACGGAAACCATCGCGTCGGACAAGGTGTGGAACGCAGCATGCAGCACCGGGAACGGCTCCGGAAACTGGGGGTGGCTGGCCTGCGGGAACGGGGTCAGCGTCCCCGACATCGCCAAGTCCATCTCCCAAGGCTGTCTGAGCGACCTCACCCTGGCGGGAACGCCTCCCCATGTAGCAGCCGACGGAGCCCCAGGCAACAAGATCAACTCGAACAACATCACCAGTGCCCTGGACGCAGCCCTTGGCCGGGTATTCGCCTACCCCGTCTACGACGCCATCGATGGTCATGGCGCCAACACCACGTACAACATCATGGGGTTCATCGAGCTGAAGCTCCTCGGGTACACCAAGGACGGGGACTTTCAAATGCAGTACGTCGCCTACAGCCCGGGCGGCAACATCAACGACCTGTGTGGCATCGGGATCGTGCAGTGCACCGCATACAACGCCTGGGCCACCGGCCTGCGCAAGTGACGCTCGGGTCTGCCCCCGCGCGGTGGTGGCAGCTGGATACCGTCGTCCCGAGGGGCAGCCCTCGGAGGTGATGCGTGCCCGTCCCCATCTCCATGACTTTCGCCATACGACGAAGGCGACGGCGGGGGAATGCCCGGCACGCCATGATAGTTGGTTGAAGCGTGAAGCAACTTCGTATCGTCGTCTCCAGCACCCGCCCTGGCCGCATCGGCCCCAAGGTCGCCGAGTGGGTCGCGGCCCAGGCGCCCTCGAGCGAGTGGGAGGTCGAGCTGCTCGACCTGTCCTCGCTGCCGTTCTTCGACGAGGAGGACATGCCGCGCAACGGCAACTACGCCAAGCCGCACACCAAGGACTGGGCCTCGAAGGTCTTCGAGTCCGACGCGATCGTCGTCGTGACGCCCCAGTACAACCGCAGCTTCCCGGCTCCGATCAAGAACGCCATCGACTACCTCTTCGCCGAGTGGGACGCCAAGCCCATCGCGCTCGTCGGCTACGGCTGGAGCGGCGCGAGCGACGCCACCGCGGACCTCAAGAAGGTCCTCGAGCACGTCAAGGCCGACGTCGTCGGCGCGACCGGCCTCGTCTTCACGCAGGACGTCTCCCCCGCGGGTGAGCTCGACGTCACCGACGAGCGCCGCTCCGAGCTCGGCGCGCTCCTCGACGCGCTGGCCGCCAGGGTCGACGAGCCCGTCGGCGCCACCGCCTGACCGCCCGGCCGGGCAGAGGAATGTCGCGCACCCCGCCTGACGCACTACCGTCAGGGGGGTGAGTGAGCAGAGCATGCAGTCCGAAGCACCCGAGCCCGTCGCGGACGCCGCGGACGCACCCAAGACCGACCAGGTGAGCTTCGCCGACCTCGGCCTCGACGACAAGGTGCTCAAGGCGCTGCGCGACGTCGGCTACGAGTACCCCTCGCCGATCCAGGCCGCGACGATCCCGGCGCTGCTCGAAGGACGCCACGTCGTCGGGCTCGCACAGACCGGCACCGGCAAGACGGCCGCCTTCGCCCTGCCCATCCTCAGCCAGCTCGACCTCAAGCAGAAGAAGCCGCAGGCGCTCGTCCTCGCCCCCACGCGTGAGCTCGCCCTGCAGGTGTGCGAGGCCTTCGAGCGGTATGCCGCCCACCTCAAGGGCGTGCACGTGCTGCCCGTCTACGGCGGGCAGGCGTACGGCGTGCAGCTGAGTGCGCTGCGCCGCGGAGTCCACATCGTCGTGGGCACACCGGGCCGCATCATGGACCACCTCGAGAAGGGCACGCTGGACCTCAGCGAGCTGCGCTTCCTCGTGCTCGACGAGGCCGACGAGATGCTCAAGATGGGCTTCGCCGACGACGTGGAGACGATCCTCGCCGACACCCCGGACGACAAGCACGTCGCACTCTTCTCGGCGACGATGCCGTCGCAGATCCGCCGCATCTCGAAGAAGTACCTCCAGGACCCCGTCGAGATCACCGTCAAGTCCAAGACCTCGACGGCGCCGAACATCACGCAGCGCTACCTGACGGTCAGCTACCCGCAGAAGGTCGATGCCCTGACACGCATCCTCGAGGTGGAGAACTTCGAGGGGATGATCGTCTTCGTCCGCACCAAGAACGAGACCGAGACCCTTGCGGAGAAGCTGCGGGCGCGGGGCTTCTCGGCGATGGCGATCAACGGCGACATCGCGCAGAACCAGCGCGAGCGCACCGTCGACCAGCTGAAGTCGGGCAAGCTCGACATCCTCGTCGCCACCGACGTCGCCGCGCGCGGGCTCGACGTCGAGCGGATTAGCCACGTCGTCAACTACGACATCCCGACCGACACCGAGTCCTACGTGCACCGCATCGGCCGCACCGGTCGCGCGGGGCGCAGCGGTGACGCGATCTCCTTCGTGACGCCGCGAGAGCGCCACCTGCTCAAGGCGATCGAGAAGGCCACGCGCCAATCGCTCGTCCCCATGACGATGCCGAGCGTCGAGGACATCAACGCCACGCGCCTGACCCGCTTCGACGACGCCATCACGGCGGCTCTGACGACCGACCGGATCGAGGCCTTCCGCGACGTCGTGGCGCACTACGTCAACGAGTACAACGTGCCCGAGGTCGACGTGGCTGCGGCGCTGGCGGTCGTGATGCAGGGCGACGAGCCGATGTTGCTCGACCCTGAACAGGTCCGTCCCGCAAGGACGTTCGACGACCGCGGCCCGCGCGATCGTCGTGACGACCGGGGCCCGCGGTCGGGGCGCGGAGACCGCGCCGACCGAGGCGATCGAGGCGAGCGCGGCGAGCGCGGTGACCGGGGGCCACGGCGTGGCGCCTCGGGCCCCATGGCGACGTACCGGATCGCCGTGGGGCGTCGCCACCGGGTCGAGCCGCGACAGATCGTCGGCGCCCTCGCCAACGAGGGCGGCCTCGGTCGGCAGGACTTCGGCCACATCGACATCCGCGCCGACCACTCATTGGTCGAGCTGCCAGCGACGCTCCCGCCGGGCACCTGGGACAAGCTGCGGTCGACCCGCATCTCCGGCCAGCTCATCGAGCTGAGCGAGTCGCACGAGCGGGGCAGCCGTTCCGGCCCGGCCAAGCCCCACCGCAAGGGCCCGCGCGACTGACGGCGCCAGTCGACCCCCAGCCCGTCAGGCACCCCCACGCGAGGGTGCCTGACGGGCTGCTGCCCCTATCCCGGCGACATGTCCCGCGGCGTGGCAACCGCTCGGCCTCCCACCGCCGAACGTCCCCATTTCCGCCACGGATGTCCCCCTTCGTGCCATTGTGAAGAACGGCTCCACACGGCACGAGTGTCTCTTCCGACACCTTGACACCTGTCGTGGCCGAGCCGACCACGACGACGGCTGATGTGCAGGCGCGGGCAGCCGCGGGGGGAGAACGGATGGCGCACCTGCGACGAGTGGCGGCGGCCGCCACTGCGCGCGACCTCGCCGTCGCCGCGGCTCGCGGTGAGTCGTTGTCGCCGCTGCTGGCCGACGTCATGGCCGTGCTGCGCGCGGACGCCGGCGTGGGACTGACGCGGCTGAACCTCGGCCGCAGCGGCATCGACGTGTCCGTCGACGTGCACGGGTCGCGGCCTGTCACCGCCGAGATGGGCCGTCTCGCAGCTGAGGTCGCCGACCAGCACCCGGCGATCCTCACGCTCTCGACCGACCACGCGACGCGGGTCAGTGATCTCCTGTCGATTCGGGAGTTCTGGCACACCGACGTCTACGAGCGTATGCATGGACATGCCGACGGCCGCTACCCGATCGCCGCCATGCTGCACCAGTCACCAACGGCCGTCACGTTCCTCGGAGCCCACCGCACGCATACGGACTTCCGACCGGACGACGTCGAGATCATCGAGCAGATCCAGCGGCCGCTCGTGGCGGCGCTGACCTTCCGGGCGGCTCTCGAGGCCACCACGGCGCTGCTTCGCACCGAGCACCCCGACCCAACCGCCGGAATCGTCGACAAGGCGCTGTTGCCCGCCGCGGCGCTGAGCGCCGGCTACCGCCCCACCCAGCGCGAGGCCGAGGTGCTCACTCTTGCCGCGGCCGGCTGGACCAACGTGCGCATCGCCCGTCGGCTGGGCATCACGGAGCGCACCGTGCGCAAGCACCTCGGCTCCGTCTACGAGCAGTCGGGCCATCGCGGCCGCGCCGCGGCGGCGGCATGGTGGACGGAGCTGCGCGACCGGAACTGACCCGGCACCATGCCCCGGTCGCCAGACCGGTGCGATCGGCGCTCAGCACCTGGTGCTTTGCGACAATGCAGGTCCTGTCCATGCGCCGACGCGAGCCACGATCGTCACCGTCCACGTGCCGTGGTTGGGGAAGCGGTCGACCATCAGACTCTGCGGGGAGGACCCCGTCGCCGTGGTCGTCGCCGTGGGGCCCGCAGGCGTGGCCAGCGTGATGACGTAGCTCGTGGCGCCCGTGACCGCGTCCCAGCCGGTGATCGACACCCCGCCGACGCTCTGGTTCGCGTTCGCTGGGCAGGTGAACGTGACTGCGGCGTTGGTCGGGGCCTGCAACGTCAGGGTCGCAGCACGCGCGGTGCCGGACGCCTTGGCCGTGAAGGCTGCCCAGGCCGCTGCCGGCGCGCCGACCCCGACGAGGAGCAGGAGCGAAGCCGCGAGGAGTCGGCGGCGGAGGCTCACCTCAGGCCTCCACCCTGGTGGCGTCCCCCGGGGTGTTCACGGACGTCGGGTTGTTCACGGACGTCGTGACCTGCACGTCACGCACGGCGTCCAAGGCCCGGGCCGTCGGGGCTGCGGTCCGGCGCAGGGAGCGCAGGGCGCGTCGGGCACGCCGGCGGTTGCCGGCCTCGACGGCGGAGGTGACAGCGTGGCTGCACTCCGAGAGACGCACGGCCCCCACCGTGGCGGCCGTGACCTCGAGACTGAGTCCCGCCTCCACCACGTCCGTCGTGTCGTCGGCGGCGACGGCCTCCTCGATCCGCTGGATCCGGACGTCGATGAGCTCTCTGAAAGTGCGGGCGAACGCGTACGCGGCGTCGACGCTGCCCAGCTCGTCGGCGAGCTCGTCGAGCACCTCGACATCGAATGCCGGCGACGGCGACCAGATGCGGCGCAGCGCGACGACCATGAGGAGAGCCAGCGCGCCCCAGAGGACGTAGGTCTGGACGAACGGCTCACGCAGCACGCGGATGACGCTACCGGCGTGCGGGACGACGGCGCGGGTCTCCCACACCGTGTCGCCCTCGAGCGTGGCGACCCAAGGGTCCGCCTTGGCGTTCGCGTCACCCTTCGTGACGATCGCCAGGCGTCCGTTGGCGTCCGTTGTGACCTTGACGACCCGGTGGGTCTCGACGCGGTGGTCCTCGACCGGGATGTAGTAGGTCACGACGTCACCGACCTTCACCTCGCTCGCCGGCTTCGGCGTGCTGACGATGACGTCGCCCGGGTTGATCATCGGGGACATCGAGCCGGTGAGCATCGTGGCGGTGCGGTAGCCCAGGACACGCGGCCCGAGGGCGACCACGACGAACGACAGGAGGGCCGCGAGGAGGAGCAGCCGCGTCGCCAGACGCCACAGGAACCGCCCTGTCACCGCCAGGTTCGTCGACATCGGTCTCCTCCGAGTTGTCTACAGTTCTCTGCACCCAGCGCTCGTGCGGCGGGAGCCGGTGCGCTCCGCTGGTGTCAGCGGTTGGTGGCGGCGCGCTGGGTGCCGGTGAAGTCGAAGTTGATGACGCTGTTCTGGCCCTGGAAGGTGTTGTCCGCGGCAACCGGGAAGGCGAGGTTGACGCGCAGGTTGTCGGTCTGGCCGTTGGTGAGTGCGGCAAGGTTGGCCAGCGCGACGTTGGCGCCGATGACCTTCTGCGAGGACAGCACGGTCTTGGTGGTGCCCGAGCAGGTGTAGGTGTAGGCCGGTGCGGTGCCTGCCTCGGTCCAGGCGCTGGAGCAGGAGTCGATGCTCAGCTGCAGGCCGTTCGTGGCGT